>NZ_LXEN01000076.1 GCF_001654855.1 Proteus myxofaciens ATCC 19692 | reverse complement strand
GGTCATAAAAAATATAATAAGCTAAGTCCTAAAATCGCATTTTTATTCATATCCAAATTTATTATTCATTATTCCTCATAACGAATTGTATTTACTCAAAATAGTATCGTTATTCATTTTTATCCTCCTTTAAAATAGATTAAATTTCTTTTGTTATTATAAAAAAAGATAGAGTTACACATATATTTAACATCATTTTTATGCAATATTAATTGTCATACAAATAAAATAAAGTCCCAATTCATTAGGTCAGAGAGTTATTTGGCTCTGATAAAAGTAATAGGAGCAATAGAGTGGATGTTAATTTTTATGTGACATGTATCGGGGATGCATTAAAGTCCCATATGGCAAGAGACAGTGTGTTATTACTTGAAAAATTAGGTTGCCGAATTCATTTTCTTGAAAGGCAAGGTTGCTGTGGACAGCCAGCTATTAATAGCGGTTATATTCAAGATGCTAAACCCGCGATGAAAAAACTGATTGAAACATTTGAAGCAAATTCATTTCCTATTATTTCTCCTGCTGGCTCTTGTACTTATGCTATTAAAGGATATGCAAAATATCTTGCTGATGAGCCGAAATGGGCTATACGAGCAGAAAATATTGCTAATCGTATGTTTGATCTCACTTCCTTTATTGTTCACCAATTAGGTGTTGTTGATGTTGGTGCATGTCTTAATGGAAAAGCGGTTTATCATCCTTCATGTAGTCTCTTTCGTAAAATGGGCGTAAAAGAAGAGCCATTAACCCTATTACGTCATGTGAAAGGTTTAGAATTATTACCTTTTGAAAATATGGAAACCTGTTGTGGCTTTGGTGGCACATTCTCAGTCAAAATGGCTGAAATTTCAGGTGAGATGGTAAAAGAAAAAGTTCATCACATTATGGATGTTAAGCCTGATTATTTGATTGGTGCTGATGTCAGCTGTCTTTTAAATATCGGTGGTCGTTTAGAGCGAGAAGGACATCCTGTTAAAGTTCTGCATATTGCACAAGTTTTGATGAGTCATGAGGAGGAATTATGTCATTAAGAACAAGTAATATTCCTTTTAAGGACTTAATAGAACGTCAAGTGCATGATGAAGTTATGCAAAAAGCAGTGGCTAATGCACAAGAAACAATAGGAAAAAATCGTCAAAAGATGGTTGATGAGTTAGGCCATTGGGAAGATTGGCGAGATAGAGCTGCACAAATCAGAGATCATGTTCTTGCTAATTTAGATGGTTACTTATATCAGTTATCAGAAAAAATTGAGCAACATGGCGGTCATGTTTTTTTTGCAAAAACAAAAGATGAAGCGACCCAATATATCCTTGATGTTGCTAAAGAAAAAAAAGCAAAAAAAATAGTAAAAGCCAAGTCGATGGTGACAGAAGAAATCGGCATGAATAACGCATTAGAGAATGAAGGCATTAAAGTGATTGAAACAGATCTTGCTGAATTTATTTTACAGCAAGCAAAAGATGCCCCTTCTCACGTTGTTGTTCCTGCTATTCATAAAAACCGCCAACAAATTCGTCAAATCTTTCACGATAAATTAGGTTATAACGGTTCAGATACACCTGAAGAGATGACGCGTTTTGTTCGTCAAAATATTCGTGAAGACTTTTTTTCTGCTGATATTGGTATAACAGGGTGTAATTTTGCTGTTGCTGAAACAGGCTCTGTTTGTTTAGTAACAAATGAAGGTAATGCTCGTCTTAGTACAACATTACCAAAAACACATATTGCTGTAATGGGGATGGAGCGTATTGCACCAACGTTTAAAGAAGTCGATATTTTAATTACGATGCTAGCACGTAGCGCTGTAGGTTTGCGCTTAACAGGCTACAACACTTGGCTAACGGGCCCTAGAGAGCATGATAATGTCGATGGCCCTGAAGATTTCCACTTAGTCATTGTAGATAATGGGCGTTCAAAAATCATTGGTAGTGAATTTCAAGATATATTGCGCTGTATTCGTTGTGGTGCTTGTATGAACACCTGTCCTGCTTATCGTCACATTGGTGGCCAAGGATATGGCTCTATCTATCCCGGTCCTGTTGGCGCTGTATTAACGCCTCTTTTAGGTGGATATAAAGATTTTAAAAACCTACCTTATGTTTGCTCATTATGCACTGCTTGTGATTCAGTCTGTCCTGTAAAAATTCCATTATCAGGTTTAATTAAAAAACATAGAGAAGTGATGGTTGAGCAAGGTATTCCACCTGCGACAGAACGAAAAATCACTGGAATATTTAACTATGTTAACCGTCATCCTACTTTATGGAAAGTGGGTATGAATATGGGTGCTCATGCTGCTAAATGGTTTATCAAAGATGGGAAAGCACCATTAAATATTGGTGCATTAAAAGCTTGGACTGAAGCGAGAGATTTACCTGAAGGTGATGGTCAGAGTTTCCGTAGTTGGTTTAAAAAACATCAAAAAGAGGTGAAATAACAAATGGAAAATAGAGAAAGTTTTTTATCTCATTTGGCTTCTCAGTTAGGTAGACCTCTACAGAAAGAACCTAAACCATTGCCTTTACCTGTTAATAGCTACCCAGAAGAACGTTTAACAGAGCTTTCAGAAAAAGAACGTTATGAATATTTTTTAAATATAGCTCAAACAGCAGGCAGTACATATGAACTTACGACATTAAAAGCCTTACCAAAATGCTTACTTACTTTATGTGAAAAATATGGTGAGTCTGTCATATTAACGGGTGATCCTCGTTTAAAAGAAAGTGGCGTCATTGATTACCTATCTACTTATTGTCATGCTTATGTATGGGACCACAATGAGGGTGAAAAAAATATTGAGGTAGTGAAAAAAGCCAAAGTTGGGATTGTTTTTGCTGAATATGGCTTAGCGGAATCAGGTGGTGTTGTTTTATTTTCTGGTGCTGATAAAGGTCGTA
>NZ_LXEN01000075.1 GCF_001654855.1 Proteus myxofaciens ATCC 19692 | reverse complement strand
ACCACAACGCACTAATAATAAAGGTAGTTATTTTTCCTGTAATAGTTCTATATATACCACTACATGCCAGCATAATTAGCCAGCCTATAAGAATAATATAAAACTTTTGCTCAATATATAAACCTGAACCACTTAGTAATACAGGCGTTATAGAGAAAAGAAACAAAAGTGAATAATTTATTACCCTAGACATAATGATTTAAATGGATTACCTCTTTTTTATCGAACAAAAAGTTAACCATTTACCTTTTGATAATACAAGCATTGATTCGCTAAAATGAGTCTTAAATTGCTATTTTATCCGTTTTTATTTATGTTTTTTATTTTTATTTATAAATTCACTACTTATATTTATAGGTTAAATATATTGTTAATCAATGTGTTACAATTGATATAATTGGTTTTTTATATATAGAATACAACTATAGTATTATTACTTAAATTTTTGTATAGATATGTATTTTATTGACAGCTATATTATATTACGTAAGAAAGTTTATATTAAAATTTTAATTATTTAACGAGTAAATAAATTGATATTATATAGAGTAAAAAGTGCTTGTATATATAAGCACTTTTTATTAATTCACCTAACAATTATGGTATTTAATGATTTTTATCTTGCTCAATACTGATACCAATTTGGGAACGTATAAATTGAGCTCGGAATTTTGCTTTTTCTTGAGCTCCTAATGATGAGTTATCCGTAATAGAGAATAACCATGAAATAATAAAGGCAATAATCATTGAAAAGAGCGCTGGATATTCATAAGGGTAAATAGGTTTTTCATGACCTAAAATACTCACCCAAATGGTGGGTCCTAATATCATTAAGGTGACTGCAATCAGCAATCCTGACCACCCACCAGCAACGGCTCCTCGCGTTGTTAAGCCTTTCCAATACATAGAGAGCAATATAATTGGAAAATTACAGCTTGCAGCAATAGAAAAAGCAAGACCAACCATAAAGGCTATATTTTGTTTTTCAAATAAAATGCCTAAACCAATAGCCACTATCCCCAATATGACAACCGTTATTTTGGAGACTTTAAGCTCTTGATGTTCATCGGCATGACCATTTTTAATGACATTTGCATAAAGATCATGAGAAACCGCTGAAGCACCAGCCAGCGTTAATCCTGCAACGACTGCTAAAATAGTAGCAAATGCAACCGCTGAAATAAAACCAAGGAAGAAATTACCGCCGACGGCATCAGCAAGGTGAACTGCGGCCATATTAGTGCCACCAATCAAAGCACCAGCGGCATCTTTGAACAGAGGATTAGGGCTAACGAGTAAGATAGCGCCGAAACCAATGATAAAAGTAAGAATATAAAAATAACCGATAAAACCTGTCGCATAAAAGACACTCTTACGAGCTTCTTTCGCATCACTGACAGTAAAGAAGCGCATGATAATATGAGGAAGTCCCGCAGTACCAAACATCAAAGCAAGCCCAAGTGAAAGTGCAGAGATAGGATCAGAAACTAGGCCTCCAGGGCTCATAATTGAAAATCCTTTTTGGTGAACATTTATTGCCTCTTTAAACAATGTATTAAAGTTAAAATTAGCAACTTTCATTACCATTACTGCCATAAAGGTAGCGCCAGCGAGTAAAAGAATAGCCTTGATTATCTGTACCCATGTTGTTGCTAGCATTCCACCAAATAGCACATAGAGCACCATAAGAATACCAACAAGAACAACCGCAATATGATAATTAAGACCAAAAAGAAGTTCGATTAATTTGCCAGCACCTACCATTTGAGCAATAAGATAGAGTGCAACAACAACCAAAGATCCTACAGCAGAAAGTGTTCTAATAGGTTTAGGGCTTAATCGATAAGAAACAACGTCAGCAAAGGTATAGCGACCAAGGTTTCGTAAACGCTCGGCAATAATAAAAAGAATGATAGGCCAGCCAATTAAAAAGCCAATTGAGTAAATTAAACCATCATAACCAGAAGTGTACACTAACGCCGATATACCTAAAAAAGAGGCGGCTGACATAAAATCACCAGCAATAGCCATACCATTTTGAAAACCTGTGATTTTACCACCAGCGGTATAGTATTCAGCGCGAGAGCGAGTTCTTTTTGATGCCCAATAGGTAATATAAAGCGTTAATCCAACAAATATCAGAAACATAATAATTGCTTGAATATTTATGGGTTGTTTCTCACCACCTTCTGTTATTGTAGCTGCATAAATAGATGTTGATGAGAGCATAAATAGGCTTATTACATAGAGTATGTTTCTCATTTTTCTACCTCTGCAATAATTTCTGACGTTAATCTATCAAATTCTGTGTTTGCCTTAATAACGTAAATACCCGTGAGTAAAAATGAAATTATGATGATGCCAATTCCAATAGGAATACCACGTGTGATGTAAGCACCCTCATAGAGTGGTGCACCTAACCACTGTGGATAGAAAGCAATAACCAAGATAAAAGAAACATAAATTGCAAGCGTGATAATTGAGAGTGTCCATGAAAAACGACTACGTTTTTTAACCAGTTCTTTAAAGCGAGGGTTGTTTTCTATCTCTTGATAAATAGTGTTATTCATCAGAGTTCTCCTCTATATAATTATTTTGGTTTATCACATGATTTAGAGATTTAACTCCCCGCATTTCATGACTTTTAGGTAAAGGAACCTAGAAAAGGTATTTTTCATACCTTTGCATCGTTGTATAAATATGTAATGTAAATAGACTACTTTTTAGAATTTAAGCAGTTGCAGTTAGTGATAGAGACTGTTTTTCTTCTAACAGTTTCTCTACTACGCCAGGATCAGCTAGGGTTGAAGTATCTCCAAGATTAGTTGTATCGCCAGAGGCTATTTTACGCAGTATACGGCGCATAATTTTTCCTGATCGCGTTTTAGGTAAGGAGTCTGTCCAATGAAGGATATCGGGTGTTGCAATAGGGCCTATTTCTTTACGAACCCAGTTACGAACTTCGGTATAAAGTTCTGGTGTTGGTTCTTCACCGTGATTGAGAGTGACATAAGCATAAATGGCTTGGCCTTTAATATTATGAGGAATACCCACAACAGCGGCTTCTGCGATTTTAGGATGAGCCACTAAGGCAGATTCAATTTCAGCGGTACCTAAGCGATGGCCTGAAATATTCAGCACATCATCAACGCGTCCTGTTATCCAATAGTCACCATCTTCATCACGACGTGCACCATCACCTGAAAAATACATGCCTTTAAATGTAGAAAAATAAGTTTGTTCAAATCGTTCATGATCGCCAAACAGAGTACGTGCTTGTCCTGGCCAAGAATCAATAATGACTAGATTACCTTCACAAGCGCCTTCTTGTATTTCACCAAGATTATCAACAATAGCTGGTTGTACACCAAAGAAAGGACGTGTTGCAGAGCCTGGTTTTAAATCCATAGCCCCAGGAAGGGGGGTTATCATGAAACCACCTGTTTCAGTTTGCCACCATGTATCGACAATAGGGCATTGGCTACGTCCCATTTTTTGATAGAACCATTCCCATGCTTCAGGATTTATTGGTTCACCGACAGAACCTAAAATACGTAATGAAGTACGTTGTGTGCCTTCTATAGCCTTATTACCTTCCGCCATGAGTGCGCGTATTGCTGTTGGTGCTGTATATAGAATATTGACCTTATGCTTATCAACAACTTGAGCCATACGGTTAACAGATGGATAGTTAGGTACGCCTTCAAACATAACTGTGGTTGCACCATTAGAAAGAGGTCCATAAAGAAGATAGCTATGGCCTGTTATCCAGCCTACATCTGCGGTACACCAATAAATTTCACCATCATGATAATCAAATGTATATTTAAACGTCATTGATGCATAAACAAGGTAACCACCTGTCGTATGAAGTACGCCTTTAGGTTTACCTGTTGAGCCTGAAGTATAAAGAATAAAAAGCGGGTCTTCTGCATCCATTACTTCAACTTCGCATTCAGCGTCAACGTGTTGAATAATGTCATCCCACCATAAATCACGACCTTCTACCCATTGTTCGGTTTTACCTGTACGACGGAAAACAATCACATGCTCTATAGGTGGAATATCAGTGTGATTTAATGCCTCATCAACATTTTTCTTTAATGGAATTGCTCTGCCAGCTCTTAAGCCTTCATCAGCGGTAATAACGAGTTTTGCTTTTGAGTCTATAATTCTTCCTGCGACAGCTTCAGGAGAAAAACCACCAAAAATGACAGAATGAATAGCGCCAATGCGTGTGCAAGCAAGCATTGCAACAGCAGCTTCAGGTACCATTGGCATATAGATTGCGACAACATCACCTTTTTTAATGCCTAATTTTTTTAATACATTCGCAAATTGGCAAACATCATGATGAAGTTGCTGATAAGTAATCTTTTTTGATTCGTTTGGTGAATCACCTTCCCAAATAATTGCAGTTTGATCAGCTCGTGTTTTTAAGTGGCGATCTAAACAGTTTTGGCTAATGTTAAGTTGCCCATCTTCAAACCAGCGAATATCAACATGGCCCGAGTCAAAGGAGCTATTTTTTACTATTGTATAAGGGGTTATCCAATCAACTATTTTCCCTTTTTTTTCCCAAAATAAATCAGGATTTTCAATGGATAACGCATAATCTTGTTGATATTGCTCTTTGTTAATTAGGGCGTGCTCTGCAATATTTGCAGGAATATGATGCTGGTTTATTTTTGTCATAATAGTTCTCCTTACTAGTGTTAATACTATGTCAAAAATAAGTTAACAAAAGAGGGGGAATAGACATTGTTTCTTTTTTGCGCAGAAGATCACGAATTAATGGAAATGATTTTTATGGGGTGATCAATTAGTGCTAAAGATAAAATCATTTAATTTATCTAACTTTTTCTTGTTTAATAGAATTTTAATTTAATAAGTACCTTTTTAATTAAAACAATATGCTGTGAAAATAGATTAAATGTTAGCTAATGAAAAAGCCCTATTTATTGTAAGGGTATGATAATGATTTTCATTAACGTTTTTTTTACTATAATGGAATAATAAATCACATGGTGTGATCCAATATAATACAAGCACTGGAGATTAATATGAGCTATACATTACCTACACTGCCTTATGCTTATGACGCATTAGAGCCACATTTTGATGAACGTACAATGGAGATCCATCATACTAAACATCATCAAACTTATGTGAACAACACAAATACGGCTTTAGAAAAACTGCCTGAGTTAGCAGGATTAGAGATTGATGAGCTAGTAAAAAATCTTCATAAAGTTCCTGCTGATCAACGTACCTTTATGCGTAACAATGCTGGTGGCCATTCTAACCACTCTTTCTTCTGGAAAGGCTTAAAGTTAGGTACTCAGCTACATGGTTCTTTAAAAGATGCTATTGAGCGTGATTTCGGTAGCGTTGATGCATTCAAAGAATTATTTGAAAAAGCAGCTGCAAGTCGCTTTGGTTCTGGTTGGGCGTGGTTAGTACTTAAAGATAATGGTAAATTAGCTGTTGTTTCAACGGCTAATCAAGATAGCCCATTAATGGGTGAAGAGCTGTCAGGTACTTCCGGTTATCCAATTATCGGTTTAGATGTTTGGGAACATGCTTACTACCTAAAATATCAAAATCGTCGTCCTGATTATATTAAAGCGTTCTGGTCTGTAGTGAACTGGGACGAAGCTCAAAAACGTTATCAAAGCAAAGCGTAATTTCGCTTCTTCTTTACTTTATTTTCCAATGCCGACGTAAGTCGGCATTGTTTCTTTAGGTCACAATCCTTTACTATGAGTTATTCTTTTTAGTTAGGTCGTGAGCCATGAATTATTTTCCCAGTATTTTTATTGGTAATGTCACAACAACGCCACAAGGACTGACAAGTGCAATCACTAAAAAGTTAGTGGATGGCAATATCAAACTGTTTACCCTTGGCTTAGAAGGTGATGAGCAAGCAGAGACGCGCTTTCATGGTGGGTCTGATCGAGCATTATGTCATTATCCACAAGAGCATTACACCTATTGGTCTGAATCGTTCCCTGAGCTTGCTGATTTTTTTAATGCGCCCGTCTTTGGTGAAAATATATCAACAGTAGGTATGACTGAAGATAATGTGTTTATTGGTGATATTTATCAATGGGGAAATACCCTTATTCAAGTTACACAACCTCGTTCACCGTGTTACAAGCTAAATACTGTTACGGGTATCAGTCATTTTTCACAAATAATGCAAGATAGCGGTTATTGTGGGTGGCTATACCGTGTGATTAGTACTGGTGATACTGGAAGCCATCATCCTTTAGTTTTGGTATCAAGAAATAGCGATGTGTCTGTGAAAGAAGCTATCGCCATTGCATTTCATATGCCTTTTGATGAAACACTTTATCGGCGTTTATTGGGGGCGGCTGGTTTATCTGCCAGTTGGTGTAAAACGATGCAATTACGATTACAAAACGAGAAAATAGAAAGCTTTGAACAGCGACTTTTTAAAAAGTCTTAATTTATTACTATGAAAAAGACCAGATTATCTGGTCTTTTTAGTGAAACTTAGTGAAAATTATGGATATGGAATAAAACCAATCGCATCATAGACTTTGTCTAAGGTTGCTTGAGCGCGTGCTCTTGCTTTATCGGCACCTTCTTTCATAATTTTATTTAGCAAAGCTTCATCATTACGGAAGGTATTAAAGCGCTCTTGAATATTTGTCAGCATATCAGAGATAGCATCTGCAACAGTCCCTTTTAAATGACCATACATTTTACCTTCAAATTCAGCTTCAAGTTCAGGGATAGTTTTACCTGTGACTCCAGCTAAAATGTCTAGAAGATTAGAAACCCCTGCTTTATTTTCAAGATCATAAATAACACGAGGTGGTTCTTCTGAATCAGTTAGTGATCGTTTGATTTTTTTCGCTGCTGATTTAGGATCTTCCAGTAATTCGATAACATTGTTGCGGTTATCATCTGATTTTGACATTTTTTTTGTCGGATCTTGTAATGACATAACACGGGCACCACCTTTCGGAATAAAAGGATCGGGTACTGTGAAAATATCACCATAAATAGCATTAAAACGCTGTGCGATATCACGACTAAGTTCAAGATGCTGCTTTTGGTCAATACCAACAGGAACTTGATTGGTTTGGTAGATAAGAATATCAGCCGCCATTAGCACAGGATAATCAAATAAACCCGCATTGATGTTTTCTGCATGACGTGCTGATTTATCTTTAAACTGCGTCATCCTGCTTAATTCACCAAAATAGGTATAGCAATTTAATGCCCAGCCTAATTGTGCGTGTTGTGGAACATGAGATTGAACAAAAATAGTACTTTTTTCTGGATCAATACCACATGCAAGATAAAGTGCTAGGGTATCTAACGTTCTTTTTTTAAGTTGAACGGGATCTTGACGAACAGTAATCGCATGTTGATCCACAATACAGTAGATACAATCATAATCATCTTGCATCTGCACCCATTGGCGCAATGCACCCATGTAATTTCCGATAGTCAATTCACCAGAAGGCTGTGCACCACTAAATACAATGGGTTTTTTTACTGATTTTTCTTCTGAGGTTGTCATCTTAATTCTGTTCCACTTTTGTCATTGATGTGATGTCGAGGATAGAAAGCAAATCAGCAAAATCATCTAATGTGAAATCAGGTTTGCTATCTGCGATAGGTTCGCCATAGTTATAGCCATATGTTAGACCAACACTAGGGCATTGTGCCGCTTGTGCCGCAATAATGTCATTGCGAGAGTCACCGACAAAAAGGAGCTCTTCTTTTCTAACACCAAAAATGCCCATAGTTAAATAAAGTGGTGATGGGTGTGGTTTTTTTTCTTTTACATCATCGCCACCTAAAACAGAGGAGAAGTAGTGAGCAATTCCTAGCTGTTTTAGTAATGGAGCAATAAAAGGTGTTGGTTTATTAGTGACAATACCAAGAGGAATATTGTGCGACGCTAACGTTTCAAGCGTTTCTTTCACATGAGGAAAGAGATTACTTCCTGTTTTTACTGTTGTTGCATAGCGCTCATCAAAAAGCGCTCGAACTTCATTTAACAAGGTATCTGTAACTTGCGCACCAGCATGATGTAATGCACGTGTTAATAGCATATCTACGCCATTTCCTACCCAAATCGTCACATTATGTTTGCCAGCAGGTGCAAAGCCTTTAGCTTGTAGTGCGTAGTCTGTTGCTTGTGTTAAGCCAACAGCACTGTCTGTAAGCGTTCCATCAAGATCAAATGCGATAGCACGAATACCTGTGAGTTTTTTCTCTGTCATTACGATACCTTTTCTAATTCACGGCGCATATTGTCTATAACATTTTTATAATCAGGTTGATTAAAAATAGCGGATCCAGCAACAAACATATCTGCGCCTGCTTGTGCAATTTCAGCAATATTATCGACTTTAACTCCACCATCAATTTCTAAACGAATGTCATAACCCCCATCATCAATCATCTTGCGAACCTGGCGCAGTTTATCTAATGTATTAGGAATAAATGATTGTCCACCAAAACCTGGGTTTACAGACATGAGTAGGATGAGATCAAGTTTATCCATAATATAATCAAGATAGTTTAAAGGGGTTGCAGGATTAAGAACAATACCTGCTTTACAACCACAATCTTTGATCAATTGAATGGTTCGGTCAACGTGCTCGCTTGCTTCTGCATGAAAAGAGATGTAAGAAGCCCCCGCTTTTGCAAAATCGGGGATGATCCTATCAACGGGTTTCACCATAAGGTGAACATCAATAGGTGCTGTAATACCGTAATCACGCAGTGCTTTGCAGATAGGCGCACCAAACGTTAAATTAGGAACATAGTGGTTATCCATGACATCGAAATGGATAACATCGGCGCCAGCAGCAAGAACTTTTTCAGTATCTTCACCTAGACGGGCAAAATCTGCAGATAAAATAGAAGGGGCAATCAGAAAATCTTTCATCGTATTCTCCTGACGACACTCCCATTTTTGGGAGGTTAACGATTATTTATATAAGGCAAGTAGTTCGTTCACTTTGCTACGACCGAGTGTGTTGCTACTAATAGTTCTTCTGACTTTCACACTGTGTAGCTCTTTTGCTTTTACATACCATTCTTTAGTTAACACTGTTTCATGGTTTGATATTAACACGGGGATTTGTCTCTCGTAAGCAAGCATTGAAGCGAGTTGTGCTAAATGTTCTTGCTCTTGAAAGCTAAAGCTATTTGTATGGTATGACGTAAAATTAGCCGTTGAAGATAGTGGTGCATAAGGAGGATCGCAGTAAATAACGGAACCATTAGTGGCATTAATCATCGTTGTTGAGTAGCTTTGGCAGACAAAAATAGCTTTTTGTGCTTTCTCTGAGAACCAATTGAGTTCCGATTCAGGGAAATAAGGTTTTTTATAACGGCCAAAAGGGACATTATACTCTCCCTTTGAATTATAGCGGCACAGTCCGTTATAGCAGTGACGATTAAGATATAAAAATAAGACACTACGTAGATAAGTATCTTTTGATTGATTAAATAATTGACGTAGTCGATAAAACTCCTCAGAGGTATTCATCTGAGGAGTAAATAATAAACGCGCGTCTTTGATAAATTTCTCTGGCTGCAACTTTACTGCATTATAGAGATGGATAAGGTCACTATTAATATCTGCAAGAATATAGGAATCGTATTCTGTGTTTAAAAAAACAGAACCAGCACCCATAAAAGGTTCAATTAAACAGTTACCAGCTGGTAGATGACGCTTAATATCATCTACCAAAGGATACTTACCACCAGCCCATTTTAGGAATGCGCGTTTTTTTTTCATGCCGTCCAAATTTCTTAATCGTTTCAGAGTCGCCGATTGTACTCTGTTTCAGACAGCATATCAGCGGTAAACATTATCTTAATGACTATTTTAGATCCTGATGAACATGTTTCATCGGTCTAACCCAAGGTTTTTTAGCTTGTATAGCCGCTGGTAATGATGATACAGCCTGTTTTGCTTCGTTAATATTGCGATAGTTGCCATAGATAAGTATATACCATGGGTTACCATTACGTTGTGTTTTATAAACAGCGTAGTTTCCATTTAAATTCTTTTTAGCGAAAGCTTCTAATGTATCTTGGCGACTTGCCCCACTAAGTTGTAACGTATAGTTTGATGCAGGTATTGCTTTCAAATTATTTGATGATAATTGACCAGAAACCACCGGTTTTGTTGTTGGTTTCGGTGTAACTGGTTTTGTTGACGGTATTTTTACTTCAGCAGGTTTTTGCTTTGGCTCAGGTTGCTGTGGTTTTGTCACAGGTTCCTGTGTTTGTGGCATTTTAGGTTGAGTTTGGTTTGTTGATGGTTGTTGATTAACGGCTTGGTTAATACCAGATTGTTGCTGGTTTAATGAATCCACAATATCACCAGGGATCTCAACACGTTGGCCTTGTGAGTCAATCATTGGTGGTAAATTTTGTGACGGTGAGCCAGACGTTGATGTCTGCACTTCTGGTCTAGATATTTCTTGAGGTGATGTTTGTGTGGGCTCTGATGGTGTCACAGATGATGGTTGCTGAGATAGTTCGATATTTTTTTCGGTATTATTCTCAGTCGAAGACTCTGAATTATCGGTTGATTTTAATGCTGAACTGATAGCAATAATTAGCAGAATAAGAACAAGCACACCAACGCCAATCATCATTTGTTGACGAGTGACAGAGAAGCGTGCATTTTTTAATGGATTGCTACGAGATCGATTCGTTCTACGCTCAGGTCTATCCGATGTATCTGGTTTGAGTGAGTTATCACTCTTATTTTCATTGTCAGGTTTGAACTCGTCCATTATTGCCCTCCGTCAGAGCGTCAAAAAGCGAAAGATAATCTACCAGCCTTAGAGCTATTACCTATTAGTATAAGGATGAAACGTCTTTTCTGAAACGTTACATTCTACAATATTGACCAGAATTGTCCTTAAATAGGATTCTAGTTTATATCTTGCTAGGTAATAGAGGCTTAATTTGCATTATTGCAAGATGTTATCGCTTTCAGCACTTGTTCGCGAGAAATATCCGCACGCAGTTCTGATAGGCCAATCCCTTTAGGTAAAACAAGGTGTAATTTTCCACCTGATACCTTTTTATCTCTCATCATGTGAGGTAGATAGTCCTCAGGCGCCATTTCTTTAGGGCCTGTTACAGGAAGGTTTGCTTTTTCTAGTAACTGGATAACGCGTTGTGTCTCTTCTTCAGTAAATTGACCTAACGATTGAGCCGTTTTAGCCGCCATTACCATACCGGCAGCAACTGCTTCTCCATGTAGCCAAACTCCATATCCCATATGCGCCTCAATAGCATGACCATAAGTATGGCCAAGATTAAGCAGTGCACGTAGGCCACTCGTTTCTTTTTCATCAGCCACAACGACGTCTGCTTTCAATTCACAACAGCGACGAATGCAGTAAGCCATGGCTTTTGAGTCTAACGCTAAGAGTTTATCTATATTGTTTTCAAGCCAGATAAAAAAGTCTTTGTCTAGTATGATGCCATATTTGATAACCTCAGCTAAACCAGAGGAAAGTTCACGAGCAGGAAGTGTTGCAAGACAGTCGATATCAATCACCACAGAAGTGGGTTGGTAAAAAGCACCAATCATGTTTTTACCTAGAGGATGATTGACGGCTGTTTTCCCACCTACAGAGGAATCGACCTGTGATAGTAAGGTAGTAGGTACTTGAATAAAGTCTACGCCTCGTTGATAGCTTGCAGCTGCAAATCCCGTTAAATCACCAATAACCCCACCCCCTAATGCGATAAGTGTGGTATCTCGGTTATGATTTTTTTCTAAAAGTGCAGTGAAGACATCGTTCATAATAGTGAGTGATTTATATTGCTCACCATCAGGTAAAACCACACTATCAACGCGCACGCTTTTATTCTTTAGTGCTGTTGAAATAGTATCTAAATAAAGAGGAGCAAGTGTTTCATTCGTCACTATCATCACTTGCTGACCTGATTTTAAAGACAAGAAGGCATCAGATTGATGAAAAAGGCCAGATGAAATAGTAATTGGATAACTTCTTTCACCCAGAGTCACAGTGATTTTTTCCATAACAACGGCCTTCTTATCGTCTTTTACATTATTATCATAATGGTATGAGTTATTAGTTTTGTTCTAATAATTCAATGATTTGATTTGCAACAATTTTTGCGCTTTGATCATCAGTATGAATAGTGATATCAGCAATTTCTTCATAAAGCGGATTACGCTCTTCTGCTAATGTCTCTAATACATCGCGCACAGGTTCAACACCTTGTAATAAAGGACGTTTTTTATCTCGTTGGGTACGAGCTAACTGTTTTTCGATATTTGTTTCTAAATAAACAACAACACCTCGTGCAGATAAGCGGTTACGAGTTTCTCTCGACTTGACCGAACCACCACCTGTAGCAAGAACAATACCTTGTTTTTCAGTAAGTTCGTTGATTATTTTTTCTTCTCGTTGACGGAAGCCTTCTTCGCCTTCTACATCAAATACCCAACCTACATCCGCACCTGTACGCCGCTCAATTTCTTGATCGGAATCATAAAATTCCATGCTAAGTTGTTGAGCTAACTGACGACCAATAGTGCTTTTGCCGGCACCCATAGGTCCAACCAGAAAGATATTACGTTTCTCTGCCATGTTTTTGGTATTACTAAGATATTCGTTAATGATAACCCGCCCCGCCAAATTCATTCAGCGACGGGACCTAAACTGAAAATTTATGAGTGTCTATTGATCTACATAGGATAACAATGTTATCTACTCTCATATTAATACTGAGTTTTTTCAGTAGATCGCGATAAAATAACCACACGCTGTTGCACGCAACAGCATAGGATAAAAATCCCTTTGCCCACAGTACATAACAAGATACCACTAAAAAATAAATTATCTTTGTTGGCAATGCGGAGATTCTAACACAATTTAATCGGAAAACCGCATCTGATCACTTTGTCTTTTTCGTCATCAGTCGTTCAATATTACATATAAAAAGCCCTACCTCCAAAAATAGAGGAAGTGCATAAAATGTATTCATTTTCTTGTTGCGATATTCCGAGCTTACTCAATTAGCTAACCCTTGTAAGCTAAATCGTCCTCAGCGTCAAATCTATAAATAGAGATTATAGGAAAAAATAATGAATAACCATTAGTTTATAACGAATAAAAAACATGTAGTTAACTGTATTTATTAATAAAAATTTTTTTCATCTAAAATTAGATTAATTTGGGTGTAATAAAAATAACCAATTCATGGCGACTATGCTGATCGCGTTTATGGCTAAAAAGTATACCTAGTAGAGGTAGAGAAGATAAGAAAGGAATTTTAGCAATATGCTCTTGCTGTTTTTGCTGAAATATTCCACCTAACATTAATGTTTCACCATCATTAATAGTCACTTCAGTACTGATTTCTTGTTTATCGATAGAAAGATGTTCACTACCACTTTGCACAAGAGCAATACCTGGGGTATTTTGACTAATTTTAAGGATTAACCTAATTTTTTTATTTCGTTGAATTATTGGCGTGACTTCCATACCTAACACCGCTTCTTTGAACTGTACTCGAGTTGACTCATTATCTCTGCTGACATAGGGAATTTCAGTACCCTGTTTTATTGACGCCGTTTTTTCATGTGCCGCGGTTAATCTTGGGCTGGCTATAATCGATAATTGTTTTTCTTGTTCTAGCGCACTTAATTCAAGCTCTAATAGGCGCCCATTAATTCTTGCAATATTGAGTGCAATATAATGAAGAGGATTTTTTGTATTTTGATGAATAGCTAATGCAGAAAGAGCGGGTGCTGACAGCGTTGAATTTGAAGGATGGGAAGCAACTGATGCAGAAGCTTCAGTTAATACAGACTCGTTAACTGTTTGCTTTATTGATTGTAACCCCCATTGAGTACCTAATTCATTTAATGCTTCCTGACTACTACTAACAATATGTGCGGTGATATGCACTTGTTGCTGTGGAATATCTTTAATTTTTAACCAATTTGAAATTTCGAGTTGTGCTTTATTGGTATCAATAATAGATAAACTATTAGAATCACTATCTGCTATCGCACGTCCTTTTTCACTTAATAAAGGTAATGTTTTTGTCATTAGTTGTGATGCAAGTATCTGCGCATCGGCATAATTTAATAGATGAATTTGATGTTGTAATTGCTCTGGTTGTGTTGTTGTTACTGAAATTTCAGTTTCTTTATGTGGAAATGAGGGAATTTCTATTTCAGGAAAAAAGGGATCTCTTATATTGGCAATAATAGATGTGCTGGTAAATAAAATAATACATAAAATCAATATATTCATGATGATTTCACTAATAAAGAAGGATTAAGTTCAGTAAAACAAATTTGTAATGACAATAGATTTGGCAAGATAGGAGTAACTTTAAGGTAAGTAAGGAAAAGTCCTGTCTGATAGCTTTTATCTAGCAATTCTAATAAAACAGAGTAGGTGAGCGTAAAAGTCAGTTTATAAAGCCCATGATTATCGTATTCCCAATTTTCAGGTATTAATTTGGTATTAATAAGGAAACGTTGTAATCGATCATCAATACTTTTATGGGAAGAGAAAGGTAGCACATAGTCTTGATGATACATTTTAAGTGTTGCTATTGAAGGAAGTTGTTGTTGTGTTAAATGATATTGTTTTATATCCATTTTTTGTTGAGTGATAGCTAATTGATATTTTTGGATTTGTTGCTGATAGTGAGTGAAAATAAAGCAATAATAAATAGCTGTGATAATAAGCAATATGCTTATTGCTAGAATTATCTTTTTCCCATTAGTGAGTAGTGCATAATATCTTATCCATCGTGATGTTATTTTATTCTGCATAGAAGCCACATCAGTCATTTTTTTGTTGTTCATGCGATTTTTCATCTGCGAGATAGCGAGAGAAATATCCCGTTAATGCTAATTCAGTATAAGTGGGTATTGTTTTGCTTTGTTGTAAATGTGAGAGTTCTAGCGATGAAAGCAAAGGATGAACAGATAAAGAATCGATAAAAAGCAATGATTGTTGGTTAGGTAAAATCACATTAAAAGAAAGTATATTATCTGATACTGACAGTTGTGTTATCCAACCCGTTGGTGGTAGTTGCGTTTCTATTAGCTTGAAAAAATAGAGGTAATCAAGATAACGATGCCAATTTTGGTAATGAAGTAAGTATTGCTGGTGGTGTGATTGGATTTGTTGTTTTTCTTGATAATAGCGTTTTAATTGTGCAGATAATATATCTTTTTGTTGTGCTAGCTGAGTTTGTTGTAGTGATAATGAACGTAATTGCTGTGCTAAATAAAAGGTGTAATAGCTATAAATTACTATGCTTATCACAATAATAAAGATGAGTAAGCAGAGCCATTTTATTGTTTTTCGTCTAAAAAAAGCATAACGCCAAGGGAGAAAGTTTATTTGATACATAAATGCTCCGATCGTAATGCTAATCCTAAAGCAATTAGTGATGGTACTTTCTTTTGAGATAGTCTATGAAATAACGGATGAGATAAATCAGGCCAAAGCGCAATTTTATGATTAAAAAAAGAAGCATTTTCGCCAGCAAAATAGAGTTGCTGTAAAGACCAATCATGTTTTGTTGCGAGTTGATAAATATAAGCTTCTTGTTCTTGGGGTGAGTTATAGGAATAAGAGCCGTAACAAGGCATATCACTTTCAGGAGCAACCCAATACATCGTCTTATTTTCACAGTAAAAAAGGCTACTTTTAGATGAAATATCAAGATAATTAGCTAAATAGCGTAAGGCACAAGCAGGTATATCAATAGCAGAGATAATCAGATTCATTTGAGTAAATTGTGTTACACATGATTCAATTACTTTTTTGTTATAGAAATGGACGGCAAGATTTTTATTATTTTGCCGATAATCGTGGCTTATTGACGTTTGCATGCGTTGTTCATAGGATGTGGCATGTAATCGTGCTAATCGATAATAAGCAGCTGGAGTTAGTGAGATTAATGTCGATAGAGGTATTGTTTGATAATGTTCATAAATATCTGGAAGTGAGATAATGACCTTGCTAATGGGCGGTAAGGTTTGACGCCACGATTTTAGGATATTTCCTAAATTGATACTATCGAGATTAATGCTATGAGGTAAAAGGAATTGCCAGAATGTGTTGATCTGCCATTGTTTATTCTGCTGAAATACCAAAACTACATTAATATGAGTTGTATTAATTTCAATTCCAATCTGGTAATTGTGTGTTTCCATAAATGATATCCATATCGATTGATGTGTAATAGCCTATTTTCAAAGTGCTGTTACCTTTATACTACGCACTGTTTATTTATAAACCGCCCAATCCACACTACATGGGAAATTTAAGGTGAAGTTCTTAAAATATTTTTTCATCTTCGTTTTTGCTTGCATAATTTTGGGAGCAGTCTCGATATATGGCATGTATAAGTATGTTGAGCCTCAGCTACCTGATGTCGCGACATTAAAAGATATCCGTTTACAGACACCAATGCAGGTTTTTAGTGCTGATGGGGAGTTAATGGCTCAATACGGTGAAAAACGTCGTATACCGTTAACGTTACAAGAAATGCCACCTCAATTAATCAATGCATTTATTGCAACAGAAGATACGCGTTTTCGTGAACACCATGGCATTGATCCTATTGGTATTTCTCGTGCTGTCTTTGTTGCATTTACCTCAGGGCAGGCCACACAAGGCGCGAGTACGATAACTCAGCAACTTGCACGTAATTTCTTCTTAACGCCAGAAAAGAAATTAATGCGAAAAATAAAAGAGGCCTTTTTGGCCATTCGCATTGAAAAAGAGCTGACAAAAGATGAAATTTTAGCGCTTTATTTAAATAAAATTTATCTTGGTAATCGTGCTTATGGCGTAGGTGCTGCTGCTTATGTCTATTTTGGTAAGAGTGTGCACGATCTTACACTGAGTGAGATTGCAGTTATCGCAGGTTTGCCTAAAGCGCCTTCTACACTTAATCCTCTGTATTCATATGATAGGTCGTTTAAACGCCGTAATATTGTTTTACTCAGAATGTATGAAGAAAATTACATTACTCGTGAACAGTATGAGAGTGCTAAAGCAGAACCGATTGTTGCAAAATATCATGCGCCTCAAATTGATTTTTCAGCCCCTTATTTGACTGAAATGGTCAGAATGCAAATGTATGAACGTTACGGCGAAAATGCGTATACAGATGGATATAAAATTTATACAACGGTTGTAGGTAAAGACCAATTAGCGGCTGAAAAAGCATTACGAGATAATGTCATTGATTATGATATGCGCCACGGTTATCGCGGTGCTCAAGAGATCCTTTGGCATACAGGGCAAGCCGCATGGGATAGCGAGGCTATTAGCCAAAAATTAAAACAGTTGCCTATTTATGGTCCATTAGTTCCTGCGGTTGTGTTATCTGCGGATGCAACATCTGCTAATGTTGTATTGAAAAATGGCGATAATCTTACTTTAGACCTTAAAGCTGTACGTTGGGCGCGTAAATTTATCTCTGACTCTTCTCAAGGCCCTACACCATCTAAAGTTGATAGTGTTATTCATGCAGGCGAGCAAATTTGGGTTCGTCAAAAAAGTGATAATGATTGGGTATTAGCACAGCTTCCTGGTGTTAATGCTGCTTTTGTTGCATTAGATCCCCTAAATGGTGGCATTATTGCGCTGGTGGGTGGATTTGACTTTGAACTTAGTAAATTTAATCGCGTTTCTCAGTCATTGCGTCAAGTTGGCTCAAATATAAAACCGTTCTTATATGCAGCAGCTTTAGATAAAGGTTTGACTTTATCAACCTTACTTAATGACTTACCGATTAGTCGTTGGGATGCAGGGGCTGGTACAGACTGGAGACCTAAGAACTCGCCACCGACTTATGCAGGGCCTATTCGTTTGCGTCAAGGATTAGGTCAATCTAAAAACGTAGTCATGGTACGTGCAATGCGAGCAATGGGCGTCGATTATGCCGCTGACTATCTTTTACGATTTGGTTTCCCTAATCAAAATATTGATAGAACAGAATCACTCGCATTAGGTTCTCCATCTTTCACGCCAATGCAGATAGTACGCGGTTTTGCCGTTATGGCGAATGGTGGCTATCTCATCGAGCCTTACTATATAAATCGTATAGAAAATGCAGAGGGTGAAGAGATATTTAAAGCTGAACCAAAAGTTGCGTGTCCTGAATGTACTGATATTCCTGTTATTTATGGTGATACGATGCGTTCTATTGCATTGTCAGATGATTATATGGAGAACGTAGCTCAATCTAATCAATCACAGCCTGCTGGTGCAGCTCCAGAAATAGAACTTGAGCAAGCTCCATTAGCTGAAACTGTTAAAGAAAGCGAGTATGCACCTCATGTAATTAGTACACCTCTTGCCTTTTTAATGCATGATGCGTTAAGAACGAATCTCGTTGGTGAGCCAGGTTGGTCTGGTACTGGTTGGCGTGCTGTGCGTGATCTTAAACGTCAAGATATTGGTGGTAAGACAGGAACGACAAATAGCTCTAAAGATGCCTGGTTTACTGGTTATGGTGCCAATATTGTTGCTACTACATGGATTGGCTTTGATGATAGTAGTCGAAACTTAGGCCGCACAGCGGCATCAGGTGGTGAAGCCGGTGGTAAAACGGCTCAACCTATCTGGAATGACTTTATGAAAGTCGCGCTTGATGGTGTACCGGTTAACATGATGCCGATGCCTAATGGTGTGGTTGCTGTACAAATTGACCGCCTAACAGGAAAGTTGGCTGGTGAAGGCTCTTCTATAAAAGAGTATTTTATTGAAGGGACACAGCCGACAGAAAAAGCAAAAACAGAAGTGGGTACCCGAATTTTTGAAGATAACGGTGAATCCAACGAGTTATTTTAATAGGTGGATTATAAAAATAGGGCGCTAAATAGCGCCCTATTTTTTATTTTAGATAAAACTACATCTTATTGATTTATTTTATTTTTTATTATTTTATTTCTTTTTTATTCTTTTGTTTTTTTTCAACATGAAAAAAATTCATGTTCTTATTGTCATTCTTTTTTGATCTCTTTTCGATTTATCGGTATAAAAATGACATCTAGACGTTTAGATGTCTAAAGTGAATATTTAGATTTGAGATAAATAACAGATACATCACAACTTATTGCGTTACTGTCAATCAAGAGAGATTTAACGTAAATAATAAAATTAATAAATAATAATAAAGCGATCAATTGGAGATAGGATATGAGAAAACTATTTTTAACGGTACTCCTTGCCTGTACAGCGCTATTGGTGGCTTCTTGTTCACAAGATGATAGCCAAAAAACGCTAAAAGTGGCGATTAATACAGGACCTGATCAACAAATTTGGGATGAAGTTGTAAAACTTGCGAAAGAAAAACAGGGATTAGATATTAAAGTTATTACCTTTAATGATTATGTTTTACCTAATGAAGCACTACGTAATAAGGATGTTGATGTTAACGCATTTCAAACTGTGCCTTATTACGAAGCACAAAGCAAAGAAAGAGGTTATCACTTTGAAGTTATAGGGAAAACGTTCATTTTTCCCATTGCCGCCTATTCAAACAAAATTAAATCAATTTCTGAATTACCAGAAGGGGCAACAGTTGCCATTTCTAATGAAGCAACAACATTAGGTCGTAGTCTGTTATTATTGCAATCTCAAGGCTTAATTAAACTAAAAGAGGGTGTGGGTTATTTACCGACAACGTTAGATATTATTGAAAACCCTAAAAAATTAAAATTTGCCGAAATTGATACACCGCAGCTAACACGTACTTTAAGTGATCCTAATATCTATTTGTCTATCATCAATAATAATTTTTCTTCGCAAGTAGGATTATTAGCAAAACGTGATGGGCTTTTTATGGAAGGCACTGATTCACCTTATGTGAATTTAATCGTTGCTAGAGCTGATGATAAAGATAATGAAAATTTAAAAAAATTAGTTGAGGTATTTCAAAGTGATGAAGTACTAAAAAAAGCAGATGACGTTTATAAAGGTGATGCAGTGAAAGCATGGTAAGCATGACACGGCTATTTTAATAAAAAACACCCCAAAGGTAATGATTAACTTTGGGGTGTTCTCGTTTATGTTTATATTGTCATTATTTGCTGATGGTAAGCATGTTAGGTGCTGTTTGTTGTAGATAACGTTGAGCCAAAAACAGAGCACTAACATTACGAGCTTCAGTAAAATCAGGATGTTCAAGTAAATCCATCATTTTTGAAATAGGCCAACGTATTTGTACAAGAGGCTCTGGCTCGTCACCTATCAGTTGCTCAGGATAAAGATCATGGGCAATAACAATATTCATTTTGCTTGAAAAATAAGAAGGTGCCATGGAAAGCTTAGCGATTTCTATTAAAGAACGAGCACCATAGCCTATTTCTTCTTTTAATTCGCGATTAGCGGCCTCTAAAGCATTTTCACCAGGATCAATTGCACCTTTAGGGAAACCAAAGTCATAACTTTCTATACCAACGGCATATTCTCTTATGAGGATGATTGAATCATTTATAATTGGGACTATCATCACAGCTTCGCGATTAGCGGGTTTCATCCTTTCATAGACACGCTTTTCACCATTGCTAAATTCCAGATTAACGGACTGGATCTGAAATAATCGAGAACGGGCAATGTTATCAATATTGAGTATATTTGGTTTTTTTAATGCTTTGAGTTCGGTCATAACAGCCCCTGATTGAAGTCGAGATTAACCTAAATTTAACACATTACAGATAAAATAAATCTAACAATTAGATTTAGTTTTTAAATGAAAATTGCGTACACTCCACTACTATAACGAGTTATTAATTGATTTTTTGGGAGTATTATTATTTATTGGTCTGCTCTTTTATCTGAAGATAGCGATATTGTTGGATTTAAAACTGATAAAATAGATAAATTATAATGTCACCTCATTGATATAATTCATTGTATTTTAATATAAAAATAGAAATAAAGAATAGGAATTGCCTTATGTTAGGCAGGGTTTTAAATTTGCTATTGTTATCACGCAGCGTCAGTGTAAGTATGGGGAAAAAATGAGATTATCAGTCATTATAGTGACTATCTTGGTGATTAGTCTATTTATAATGGCCGCCTTTGTATTATTCAAAAGAAGGCGGCTTGATGGCTCACATCATCTTCCTTCTCTTGCAAAACCGACTTATCGAAAATTAACATCCGATGATTATGGTTTGATAGGAGATTATCTCTCTTATTTTGGTTCATCAGATTTTTCTTCAGGTTATTCATTACAAAACTTTCCAGAAGTACCTGTAAAAGGTGAAGTTGTTACCACATTGCGTAATATTGTGAACCGATTTGCAGGATCAGCAGAAGGCCTTAACCACTGGCGTTACTATATTGATGCTGTTGAAATTCATATTCCTCCTCTTCTCGTGCCCTATTTACAACAAGAAAATGTGCTTGATGTTGTATGTACTCCTTCAATTCCGATAGTTATTGGTGTGAATGGACATTTTCTTAAAGATGAAAAACTGCATTTTTCTTCACTTAGCGTAAAGCAACTTTCAGAGCCCGTTTTAACTAACGGCTCATCAACAATTCAAAAAAATGAAGGTGATGCCGCACATTTACTGCAAATTCGTGAAGAAACAAATGAAGAATATCGTTTACATAATTCCTCAGGTCTTTGGGATGGCACTTTTATTTGTATTGGTTTGATATTAGCGCTAACTGCTTTAATGATGCCTCAAATTTTTCTTCCTTGGATTTTTATGGCTAGTGGGACATTTCTTGTTATCGGATTTTTCCTGATACAAAAGCCTCTCATTAAACGACGAAAAGAAGAAGTTCATTGTTTTAAGGGGCGTTTAAAACGTTGGGGACTTTTTGGTAATTTCGATCACGGACAGGTAAAAAATATCTCATTAGGTGGAATTGATCTCGTTTATCCACCTCATTGGGAGCCTTATATTCATAATGATATCGATAAGGTAACCTATTTAGAAATGTATCCTAATCATCATGTAGTAAAACAAGGAAATTATCTATCCTTGCATGATGAAGAAAAAAATTACCCTTATAGACGTTATATAAAAAATATTATTTTTGTTTTTCTCAGCTTTTTTATTATTGGAATGCTCTATATTTATCAGCCGCTTGCACTCTCTATGAAATTGAGTTTCTCGTGGCTTAAAGATACACAACCGCATTTAGTAACCACTTTTACCGAGCTTGAAACGACTAAGTTACATGTTGGTGATATTATTCAAGCAAAAGGCGTGGGCATGTGTTATATGCCACCCAACTTATCAAGTAAGACGAATAAAACTATCTTTGCACCTTTTGATTGTTCCGGTATTTATTGGAATAACAGTAATCCGATGCCAATGCCTGAATCTTCGACTATTGAAAAGGCAGCTGCATTATTACATATCGTTGAGGAACAATTGCATCCTGTTTCAAATAATCGCGTAAACCCTAGTTTAGGCCAAGCAATTACAAAGTCAGGTATGAATCTCTTAGATAATTTTGATGGTATTATATTAAAAACAGAAGATTTATGCCCTCGAGAGAACGAATGTATCCGACTAAAAATGGCATTGGTTAATCTCAGTAATGTGAATGATTGGGCTGCATTAGTACAACGTGCTGAAAGTGGCAAATTAACAGGAACAAATGTTTTATTACGCGCTGTGAGTGCTGAGGCCTTGGAAAAGCTTATCGACACCACCACATCATCTTTTATCTACAGAGAAATAGATAAAGCCGCCATACTGTTAAATAGCCCACCTCCTGGAGGCGTGTTATTAATCAGTGATGAAAGAAAGCAGCTTGTTGATTATGTATCAAGTTCAAGTACAAACTCTGTTTTTGAACCAACTCCATTAGAACAATGGCGAGAATTACAGCGTTTATCCGATATTCTGTTGCATACTCCTTTTGATACAGGTGGCGTGATAACAGGTATGTCTATTGATGCTAATGGCACACTACAGATTTTTTTACATAGTCTACCTGACTCAATGACAATGCTATATTACATCGGTAATTCGCTACTGTTATTCATCGCTATAGGGTTCTTTATTGTGAACCTATTTCTTATCATTCGGCGTCGGCGACAAAATAATCAACGCATGAATAAAATCAGTCTCTATTATGAGCACTGTTTTTATCGCCATCCTCAGTAAGTCCCTTATTATGGATGGCGATATGCTGATATTATCGCCACCATGACGAAGTTGTAGTAAAGGAGAAAGGGATGAACCAATCATCACAAGATACTAGCGTTCGTTTAGATAAATGGCTTTGGGCGGCTCGTTTTTATAAAACGCGTGCGATAGCCCGTACCATGATTGAAGGTGGTAAAGTCCATTATAATGGCGTAAGAGGCAAGCCAAGTAAGAACGTTGAAGTAGGTGCAGAAATACGCTTACGACAAGGTAATGATGAAAGAACAGTGACCATTTTAGAGGTAAGCGCACAGCGACAAGGCGCAGCTCAGGCACAAATGCTATATAGCGAGACGTCTGAAAGTATCGCAAAAAGAGAAAAAATTGCGCTTGCGAGAAAAATGAATGCACTGACGATGCCTCATCCTGAGCGTCGCCCTGATAAAAAAGAAAGACGCACCTTATTGCGCTTTAAACAAACTAATTTACAAGAATCGGACTAACCGATTCACTGAATATGAGAGAAATTTATGTCTAAAAAAGACTCTTTATCACGTTTTTTATTCGAAAAGAACGCGGTACGTGGTGAGTTAGTCAATGTGACTAATACTTATCAATCTATGCTTGAAAACCATCATTATCCAGAGCCTGTCGAGCGCTTACTTGGTGATCTCTTAGTTGCAACGAGCTTATTAACAGCAACGCTGAAATTTGAAGGTGATATCACGGTTCAGCTACAAGGTGATGGCCCTGTACGTTTAATGGTAATTAACGGTAATAATAATCAGCAAATGCGCGGTGTTGCGCGTATGAGTGATGATGTAAAAGCTGGGAGTAGTTTAAAAGAGATGATTGGGAATGGTTTTATGGTCATCACGGTAACACCAGAAAAAGGCGAACGTTACCAAGGTATTGTTGCTCTTGATGGTGAAAATATTGAAGAATGTATTGATAACTACTTTAAACAGTCAGAGCAGCTACCAACACGAGTATTTATTCGTAGTGGTAGACAAGATGGTAAACCAGCAGCGGCTGGTATGTTACTGCAAGTATTACCTGCATCAGAAGAACACAGTGCAGAGCATACTGCTGAGCATTTTGAACTATTGACACAATTAACGCATACCATTAAAGCTGAAGAGCTGTTTACGCTAGACGCTAAAGAGATATTACACCGTCTTTATCATGAAGAAGATGTTACGCTTTACGATCCTCAACCTGTTGAGTTTCATTGTACTTGTTCTCGTGAACGTTGCGAAAATACATTAGTAACCTTATCGAAAGAAGATATTGAGCATCTCTTGCATGAGAAAGGAAATATTGATATGGAGTGTGAGTATTGTGGTACTCACTATATCTTCGATGGGAAAGATATCAATAATATCAATAAATTAGAGTCAACAAAATTAAACTGATTCGATTTAGCAAGTTACTTTTACTTAAAGGATGCTATTTTGCATCCTTTTTTATTCAACAGTTTTTCTATAGTTTTGTGCATTAGCTCTCGTTCTTAACATAAAAAAATTATAAATTTTCAAAATGTTGATAACAATCGCTGTTAATTACGCGTAACACCTTAATATTGCTGGTAGAAAGATCTCTTATCAGGAGCAAAAAACTATGAGCGTCAAAGATCTTACCCCTAAGGATCTCCAGCAGTATGGTATTCATGACATTAGTGAAGTTATTTATAATCCTAGCTATGAACTATTATTTGATGAAGAAACCAAACCTGAATTAATCGGTTATGAGCGAGGTACATTAACCTCGTTAGGTGCTATTGCCGTTGATACAGGTATTTTTACAGGACGTTCTCCTAAAGATAAATATATTGTTCGTGATGATATAACAAGAGATACAGTATGGTGGGCTGATCAGGGTAAAGGTAAAAATGATAATAAGCCTCTTTCTCAAGAAGTCTGGCGTGATTTAAAGTCATTAGTCACTGAACAGCTATCAGGCAAACGTTTGTTTGTAGTAGATGCGTTCTGTGGTGCAAATGCGGATACGCGTTTAAAAGTTCGTTTTATCACAGAAGTTGCTTGGCAAGCTCACTTTGTTAAAAATATGTTTATTCGCCCTGAGCAAGAAGAGCTTATTGATTTTAAGCCTGACTTTATTGTGATGAACGGTGCGAAATGTACTAATCCTCATTGGCAGGAGCAAGGCCTTAACTCTGAAAACTTTATTGCTTTTAATTTAACTGAACGCATTCAGTTAATTGGCGGTACTTGGTATGGCGGTGAAATGAAGAAAGGTATGTTCTCTATGATGAACTACTTCTTGCCATTAAAAGGTATTGCTTCTATGCATTGCTCCGCCAATGTGGGTGAAAAGGGAGATGTGGCGGTATTTTTTGGGCTATCAGGTACAGGTAAAACCACATTATCAACCGATCCTAAGCGTAAACTGATTGGTGATGATGAGCATGGCTGGGATGATGATGGCGTTTTCAACTTTGAAGGTGGGTGTTATGCCAAAACTATTCATCTTTCAAAAGAAGCTGAACCAGATATCTATGGTGCAATCAAACGAGATGCACTACTAGAAAATGTTGTTGTGCTTTCTGATGGTAGTGTTGATTTTGATGATGCTACAAAAACAGAAAATACACGTGTATCTTACCCAATTTATCATATTGAAAATATTGTTAAGCCTATATCCAAAGCGGGTCATGCCAAGAAAGTGATTTTCTTAACAGCGGATGCTTTTGGTGTTTTACCGCCGGTTTCTCGTTTAACGCCAGAACAAACGCAATATCATTTCTTATCCGGTTTTACAGCAAAACTTGCAGGAACTGAACGAGGTGTTACAGAACCGACACCAACCTTTTCAGCCTGCTTTGGTGCGGCATTCTTATCACTTCACCCAACCCAATATGCAGAAGTATTAGTAAAACGTATGCACTCTTCTGGTGCTCAAGCCTATTTAGTCAACACAGGTTGGAATGGAACAGGTAAACGTATTTCAATTAAAGATACTCGTGCCATTATTGATGCCATTTTAAATGGTGATATCGATAAAGCTCCGATGAAAACACTGCCTGTATTTAATTTAGAGATCCCAACTGAATTACCCGGTGTAAATAGTGACATCTTAGATCCACGAGATACTTACACTGATAAACAACAGTGGGAAATAAAAGCGGACTCTCTTGCTGAGAGGTTTGTGAAAAATTTTGATAAATATACCGATACACCAGCAGGTCAGGCATTGACGAAAGTAGGGCCTAAACGTTAATCAACACTAACAAAACAGTATCAAAGTATAAAATAGTTACTTTGATACTGTTATTTTTTGATATAAAAATAAAAAAAAACCTGAGATGTTTTACATCTCAGGTAGTAGAAAGAAAACAAAGTGAAATAGATTATTAGAGAAAAAGTGACTTTAGGGTGGTAGCCTAACTATGCTGCTACTGATGGTAAATCGAACAATAAAATTTCACTGTCCTCATCACCAACAAAACGAATAATATCTTCATTTGTGATAGCGATACCATCACTGGTCGTCGCAATAATGTCATTAATCGCTATTTTACCTCGTACTATTTGCAACCAAATTACTCTACCTGCTTCAACCTGATATTGTGCTATTTCATCTTTATTTAATTGCCAACGCCATAGCGTCATATCTTGATACACTTTTAAAGACCCTTCACGAGCATCAGGCGATAAAATGAGTTGTTTACCTGCAATGTTATCAAAGCGATGTTGAGCATAACGAGGCGTAATCCCCAAGGTATCCGGCATAATCCAAATTTGATAAAAATGAAGTGGATTATCATTATTTGGGTTGTACTCAGAATGTGTAATGCCTGTTCCTGCGCTCATTATTTGAAATTCACCCGCAGAAAAACTTTTCTTATTGCCCATACTATCTTTGTGCTCAATAGTACCGCTGAGTACATACGTTAAAATTTCCATGTCTTTATGAGGATGAGTGCCAAAACCTTCACCTGGCATAACATTATCTTCATTGATAACACGTAATTTTGAAAAACCCATAAAATTACGATCATAATAATTTGCGAAAGAAAAGGTATGCCAGCTATCTAACCAGCCATGATTAGCATGTCCTCTTTCATTTGCTTTGCGTAGATAAATCATTGTGTATTTCCTTTTCTAAAATTGTTGTACACAGTTTACGCAATGAGGCAGAAGAACAAAGCGGAGTAATTTAATCTTAGGATCCAAATAAATTGAATAAAAAAGATATTTATTAGGTTATCGGGATAAAAAGGGAAAAGAAAAAGCCAGCACCCGGCTGGCTAAAGTAAAACACTGGAAGCAATGTGAGCAATGTCGTTCTTTCATATGACCCTGAAGGTGGTGCATCTGAAAGTGTTATTAATGATAATGGTTCTCAGTATCATTTGTAAAGTCTTTTTTTTAGCCAAAATAGAAAATATACTAAGAATAGTGTTAACTTACTGATTAAAGAGTTATTTTAATTTAATTTTTTTTTAAACACTAATATAACCAAAGAGTTAATAATATTCTTTGTGTGGTTATTAGTAGAAAAATAAGAATTAATTACGTATTAGTTCTGGTAGAAATAAAGATGATATAACCCTTTCTTACTTTACATAGGCCTTAAATAATAAAAAGCCATCATTGAGTCATGATGGCTGAATTGGTTCGTTATTAAATTATAAGTTTACACAATGAATTGCTATGTATTCGTTTTATTGGTAATTATGATATGGATGTACTTATTCAATTATTATGAAGTCGCTATCAATGCTTGAGCACAAGCATAAGCTGAACTCCAGGCCCATTGAAAATTATATCCACCAAGCCAACCTGTCACATCAACCACTTCACCGATAAAATAAAGCCCCTTAACTTTACTTGCTTCCATGGTTTTAGAAGAAAGAAAGTGAGTGTCCACTCCGCCTAAAGTGACCTCTGCTGTACGATATCCTTCAGTGCCATTAGGTTGAACCTGCCATGAATGCAGTAATTGGGCAATATGATTAATGCGCTCATTACTAAGTTGTGTCAGTGACACATCTGGCAATTGTTTATTCTCTATCATTATCTCAATAAAACGCTTAGGTAATAATCGAGCCAATGTATTTTTTACCAATTGATTAGGGTGCGCTTGACGGTTTTCTTGTAACAGTATTTCAAGATTAATCTCAGGTAATAAGTTAATACTTACATACTCACCAGGCTTCCAATAGCTTGATATTTGTAAAATGGCAGGACCAGAAAGTCCCCGATGAGTAAATAAAATATTTTCTTTAAATTGTGTGCCATTTTTGGCGGTCACTATGGCTGGTATCGCAACACCTGAAAGTTGGCTAAGCTGTTCTAGTAATGGCTTATGAAGAGTAAAAGGGACTAATCCAGCTCGAGTCGGTAGAACGGGAATATCGAATTGCTCTGCAATTTTGTAACCAAAAGGCGTTGCTCCTAACCCCGGCATTGATAACCCACCGCTTGCAATTACAACAGAAGGCGTTGAAATAGTTTTCCCATCGACATTGAGTGTAAATCCGTTGCTCGTTTTCTCAATTCCAGTAACCTCATTACGTAAGCGAATACTTACTTCACCTTTTTTACATTCTTCAAGTAAAAGATCGACAATCAATTGCGCAGATTCATCACAAAACAATTGTCCTAACGTCTTTTCGTGATACTGAATTTTATATTTTTGGACTAATTCAATAAAATCCCATTGAGTATAGCGAGCAAGTGCTGACTTACAAAAATGAGGATTTTCGGATAAATAGGCAGAAGGTTCGATATACATATTCGTAAAGTTGCATCTTCCTCCTCCTGACATTAAAATTTTTCTGCCTGCTTTTTTGCCATTATCAAGCACTAAAACAGAGCGACCTGCTTGTCCTGCAAGAGCTGCGCAGAAAAGACCTGCAGCACCTGCACCTATAATTACCGTATCGAATGAACCCACAATATCGTCTCGTTTGGTTGTCTCTGGTTACTTATTGATGAATTTTAAGTAAGATCAGAGTAAATTTGTAAAATAAGATGGAGAAAACTATATTTTTATCCTAAATTCTTTTTAGCAAGCAAAAAAATTGTCAAAATTTTACTCTATTTTTATTTTTGTTAATTAGATGATATATAAAGTTTTATTAGATAAATACTCTATATTTGTCTGTT
>NZ_LXEN01000074.1 GCF_001654855.1 Proteus myxofaciens ATCC 19692 | reverse complement strand
GATATATAAAGTTTTATTAGATAAATACTCTATATTTGTCTGTTACGAAATCAAAAAAAGGTTAAATTTTGCTTCCACCGTTCGCATTTGTCCATGATAATGCGCCGCGTTCATGTCCAACTAACTGGCTTAACGTCTATGCTACATTTGTTTACTGGCCTGGAATTTCATACAGGTTTAATGTTGGTTTTAGCACTTATTTTTGTGCTATTTTACGAAGCTATTAACGGCTTCCATGATACCGCGAATGCGGTAGCAACTGTTATTTATACTCGTGCAATGCGTGCGCAATTTGCGGTCGTGATGGCGGGTGTGTTTAACTTCCTCGGAGTTTTGCTTGGTGGATTGAGCGTAGCTTATGCTATTGTTCATTTGCTACCGACAGATCTTTTGCTTAATGTGAGCTCTGCACATGGCCTTGCCATGGTTTTCTCATTGCTGTTAGCCGCCATTATCTGGAATTTAGGTACATGGTATTTTGGTATACCAGCATCCAGCTCACATACCCTTATCGGTGCTATCATTGGTATAGGTTTAACTAATGCTATCGTGACAGATTCGTCTATTGTTGATGCATTAAATATTCCTAAAATGATTAGTATCTTCCTCTCTCTGATCCTTTCACCTATTATTGGTTTGGTGATTGCAGGAGCGATGATTTTCTTGTTACGCCGTTACTGGAGTGGCACGAAAAAACGTCGTCGTATTCATTTAACACCTGCTGAACGTGAGAAAAAAGATGGCAAACGTAAACCGCCATTTTGGACTCGTACTGCACTGATTTTATCTGCGGTAGGGGTAAGCTTCTCTCATGGTGCAAATGATGGTCAGAAAGGCATTGGTCTGATTATGCTTGTATTAATTGGCGTGGCGCCTGCTGGTTTCGTCGTCAATATGAATGCAAGTGGGTACGATATCACTAAAACTCATGATGCCGTTGTCCATTTACAACAATATTATGAGAAACACGCACCTGCTTTACAACATGCGATAGAAAATACGCCATCGTCAGAAGCAGAAGCTATTGATAGTGAATTCCACTGTAATAGCGCAAGAACACCTATTGTACTTAATCAAGCAGAACATTTGCTCGCAAATATTAGCTCGTATGATGAGCTAGATGCAGACCAACGTGCACATATGCGTCGTTTACTGATGTGCATTGCTGATACCGCAACTGAAGTCGCTAAGTTACCAGAAACCAGTTCTCAAGATGCTCGATTCTTAAAAACATTGAGCCGTGATTTACTCAATACCGTTGAGTATGCACCTATCTGGATTATTGTTTCTGTCGCATTAGCTCTATCAATCGGTACGATGGTAGGTTGGAAGCGTGTTGCTGTTACTATTGGTGAGAAAATTGGTAAGAAAGGCATGACTTATGCTCAAGGTGTATCAGCTCAGGTGACTGCTGCTGTCTCCATTGGTGTCGCAAGTTATACCGGTATGCCAGTCTCAACAACTCAGGTACTCTCTTCTGCGGTAGCAGGGACAATGATTGTTGATGGTGGTGGGGTTCAAACGAAAACAGTGAAAAACATTGCGCTCGCGTGGATCTTAACATTACCAGTTAGTATCGCGCTATCAGGTGTACTTTATTGGATATCCTTATCACTCTTGGTAAGTCATTAGTCAATACTAATAACAAGTAGTATTTAACTGTATTTAGAAACGGTGACTTTATGTCACCGTTTTTTGTATACCCATTTCTTTATTTCACCAAAACAGCATGGCGATAATGCTTGCGATAACAAGTATACAGAAACGGCTAATGAGATAAAATTGTCGATAAATTCGCTCGCAACGCATAATAACTTCAGGGTTATGATGATGGATAAATTGGCGCTGATTAATATAGCGAATAAGACGAAGTTGCTTTGAAAATTGGCCATGAAAAGTAAAAAAGCCATTACCATCGACAGCCTGGTATAGCAAAGGATCTGATTGGCGTAATATAGTTAATAGAACGCGAATAGATGAGAAATAACGCATCATATTAATCAAGCAAAGAATGCATAATGCCCAAAAGATGACAATGACACTAACCATAGTCCCCTCCCTAGAATAATTGATTCTGAGATGAGAAAACCTTGACCAAAGAAGGTTACTTTTTCTCTTATTTAGTTTAGGTGAAACTCATCAATAAATAAAAGTCACTTGCTTAACTTGTTCTCTTTTTTCCAAAAAAGGGCCAAAAAATAACTCTAAAAGGGTGTTTTTATTATTTTTTATACTAAATAATCATTATTATGTTGATCTTGTAGATGTGTTACATCGCTCTAATATAAAATGTAGTATATTGTTTGTTACTGATAGATGATTTCTTAATGATAATTGTATTAAGTTGTGATCAAGGTGGCATCTAATTTTCATCTTAAAACGTTATATTTAATCTAAAGGATATAGGCGCATTTGCCTTTACCAATCAATTAATCAGCTTATGGAAGGAGTTCACGATGGCTTATAAGCATATTCTAGTGGCCGTTGATTTATCCCCTGAGAGTAACGTCTTGGTACAGAAAGCTGTATCTATGGCAAAACCCTATAATGCCAAAGTTTCCTTAATTCACGTTGATGTTAACTATTCCGATCTTTACACCGGATTAATTGATGTCAATTTAGGTGATATGCAACAGCGTATTACTGATGAAACCCGTAATGCATTAAAAGATTTGTCTGATAATTCTGGCTATGTTATCCAAGAAACATTAAGTGGTAGCGGTGATCTTGGACAGGTTCTTGTTGATGCAATTAAAAAGTATGACATGGACTTGGTTGTCTGTGGTCATCACCAAGATTTCTGGAGCAAATTGATGTCATCTGCTCGCCAGCTCATCAATACTGTTCACGTTGATATGTTGATTGTTCCTCTGAAAGACGAAGAAGAATAATTAACCTGACTTAGAATACAAATACCTGCTTAATGCAGGTATTTTTTTATCTGAAATTCCTATTTTAAAAACGCTTCAAGCTGGTCAAGCTTTTTTTTTTGTCTAATTATGAAAAAAATGTCTTGAAGTGTGAATACATTTTAATGATATATTCAAGAGGCAAAACAATATCAACCTCAAAAAATCAAAAAAAAGTCTGAATAAATGAGGTTAAATCACTATCACACTAGATAAAGGAATAGTTCAATGAATATATCTGGCTCATTATCTTCGTTTTTAGACGAAGTGGAAAAACATAACGCTAACCAACCTGAGTACCATCAAGCTGTACGTGAAGTATTGACGACATTATGGCCTTTTTTAGAAAAGAACCCTAAATATCGTGAACAATCACTGCTTGAGCGTTTAGTTGAACCTGAGCGAGTTATTCAATTTCGTGTTTGTTGGTTAGATGATAAAGGGCAAGTACAAGTTAATCGTGCATGGCGTGTACAATTTAGCTCAGCAATCGGTCCATACAAAGGGGGAATGCGTTTTCACCCTTCTGTTAATCTTTCTATTCTAAAATTCTTAGGCTTTGAACAAACCTTTAAAAATGCGTTAACAACACTACCAATGGGTGGTGCTAAAGGCGGTTCTGATTTTAACCCTAAAGGAAAAAGCCACAGTGAAGTGATGCGTTTTTGCCAAGCATTAATGACTGAGCTTTATCGTCATTTAGGGGCTGATACCGATGTTCCTGCTGGAGATATTGGAGTTGGAGGTCGTGAAGTCGGCTTTATGGCGGGTATGATGAAAAAATTATCAAACAGCAATGAATGTGTATTTACTGGTAAAGGCCTTTCTTTTGGTGGTAGCTTAATCCGCCCTGAAGCAACGGGTTATGGATTAGTCTATTTCACTAGCGCAATGTTAAAACGCCATGGCTTATCATTTGATGGCATGCGTGTTGCTGTTTCTGGTGCGGGTAACGTGGCTCAATTTACTATTGAAAAATGTTTAGAGCTAGGTGCTAAAGTGGTAACTGCTTCTGACTCTGGCGGTACTGTTGTTGATGAAACAGGCTTCACAACAGAAAAACTCGCGCGTTTAAGCGAAATAAAAAATAATTATGGTCGTGTTGAAGAGTACGCTAAAGAGTTTGGCTTAACTTATCTTGAAGGGCAACAACCCTGGGCTGTACCTGTTGATATCGCATTACCTTGTGCGACACAAAATGAGTTAGATCTTGAGGCAGCTAATATGCTTATCAAAAATGGCGTTAAAGCGGTTGCAGAAGGCGCCAATATGCCAACAACAATCGCAGCAACCGATGCATTTATTGAGGCTGGTGTTCTCTTTGCTCCAGGTAAAGCTGCGAATGCTGGTGGTGTGGCAACATCAGGGCTTGAAATGGCGCAAAATGCCGCCCGTTTAAGCTGGAAAGCAGAAAAAGTAGATGCACGCTTACACCACATTATGCTTGATATTCACCATGCTTGCGTTAATTATGGTGGTGAAGGTAAACAAACTAATTATATTCAAGGTGCCAACATCGCTGGTTTTGTAAAAGTGGCTGATGCAATGTTAGCGCAAGGCGTACTATAACACTTACTCTTTGTTAAGCGGGTACTTACTTCGTACCCGTTTTTTCATTCTTATTTTCGTCATATTTTCCTATCTGCTATGCTTAATGTATCACTTTTAAAAAAGTTACAAGCAATGCTATCGCGGAGAATGTATGACAACTCAAATCGATTTTACACTCCAAAACAAAGTCGCCGTTATTACAGGTGGTGCTGCGGGAATTGGTTTATCTATTGCGAAAATGTTTATTGAAAAAGGGGCTAAAGTCGCATTACTCGATAGATCAGAACAGGTAGAGCAAGTCGCCCAACGCCTTAATAATGCCGTTGGTATTACTTGTGATGTAACCAGTACAGATTCAGTCAAACGTGCTGTAAATAGCGCTATCGAAGAATTTGATCGCATTGATATTTTGATAAATTGTGCAGGTATTGTGGCACTGGCACCAGCTGAATCACTTTCCCTTGATGATTGGAATAAAACGCTATTAGTTAATCTAACAGGAACTTTCTTGCTATGTCAGGAAGTTGGACGACATATGTTGCAAAGAGGACAAGGTAAAATAATTAACTTAGCCTCACAAGCTGGTGTTGTCGCACTACCTGAACATATTGCCTATTGTGCAAGCAAAGCCGCGGTGATTAATATGACAAAGGTTTTAGCGTTAGAATGGGGACCCAAAGGATTACAAATTAATGCGATTTCACCCACAATTGTGATGACCGATTTAGGTAAGCAAGCATGGGAAGGTGAAAAAGGCGAAAAAATGAAAGAACAAATTCCAGCTAGACGCTTCGCTGAACCAGAAGAAATTGCAGCAGCAGCTGTTTTTTTAGCAAGTCATGCTTCTGATATGATAAATGGTCATAACCTTGTTATCGATGGTGGATACACTATCCAATAAAAAGATGTATACATCAAAAAAAGTAGTGGCAGTAATGTGGCAAAGAGAAGGGGATAAAATCCCCTCTCTTTATTTTTATAGGCAAGGGTAAATATCAAAACGATGATTTTTGGTGGTTACACTCGCATGTGCAGCCTGGTTATCGAGAGGCTCTGCATAATCAGGTCGCTTAACAACAACCCGTTTTTTCGCTAGCGCTATTGCCGGTTGAAGTAATGAATCAGCATCCTCATCAGCACCCACTAACGATTGGAAAACACGCATCTCTTTTTTAACTAATGCACTTTTGGTTTTATGTGGGTACATAGGATCAAGGTAGACAACATCAGGGGCTGGCGTGATGTCACTCAATGCTTGAATAGATGAAGCGTGAATGAGTGTCATGCGCTCTTGCATCCACGAGCCAATATCCGCGTCAGCATAAGCACGCTTAAGACCATCTTCAAGAAGAGCAGCAACGACAGGATGGCGCTCAACCATTCTGACGTTACAACCAATAGACGCTAATACAAAGGCATCACGGCCTAATCCTGCTGTCGCATCAACAACATCAGGGAGATAATCTTTTTTAATACCTATCGCTTTTGCAACAGCCTCACCACGACCTCCGCCAAATTTTCGTCGATGTGCCATAGTTCCCGCAACAAAATCCACAAAAATACCGCCCAGCTTTGGCTCATCTTGCTTTCTTAATTCAAGATGCGTTGGCGTTAATACTAATGCCATTGTTTGGCTATCGTCGTGAACTAAGCTCCAGCGCTCAGCGAGAGAAGATAAGGTGCTGCTATCAGCACCTTCTTCACAAATTAAACATATATTCACAGATTAGCCTTTAATACCATAGCCTTTGAGCATGGCATCAATTTCTGGCTCACGACCACGGAAGCGTTTAAAGAGTTCCATAGGCTCTTCTGAACCACCGCGAGTTAAGATGTTATCTAAGAATGATTGGCCTGTTTCACGGCTAAAGATACCTTCTTCTGAGAAGCGAGAGAACGCATCAGCGGCTAACACATCAGCCCATAAATAGCTGTAGTAACCTGCGGCATAGCCTCCGGCAAAGATATGACTAAAGGCGTGTGGGAATCGAGCCCAAGGTGTTGATGGAACGACAGATACTTTTTCTTTTACGCTATTTAAGATATCCATAACGCGTGGGCCTTTCGCTGGATTGTATTCAGCATGTAAGCGGAAATCAAACAACCCAAACTCTAATTGACGTAGTACAAACATGGCAGACTGATAATTTTTTGCCATCAACATATTATCAAGCATTGCTTGTGGTAATGGCTCATCTGTTTCGTAATGACCTGAAATAAAAGCTAATGCTTCAGGTTCCCAGCACCAGTTTTCCATAAATTGACTTGGTAATTCAACAGCATCCCAAGGCACACCATTAATACCCGCGACATCAGCAGTATCAATTTGCGTTAGCATATGATGCAAACCATGACCAAATTCATGGAAAAGAGTCACAACTTCATTGTGGGTAAAGAGAGCCGGTTTATCGCCGACAGGTTTATTGAAATTACAGGTGAGATAAGCAACAGGGGTTTGTAGTGAACCATCAGCATGGCGCATTCTTCCAATGCAATCATCCATCCAAGCACCACCACGCTTATGTTCACGAGCATAGAGGTCAAGATAGAAACTACCGCGTAATTCGCCTACATCATCATAAAGTTCAAAGAAACGCACATCATCATGCCATGTTTCTACATCATGACGCTCGTTTGCGGTTAATCCATAGATACGATGTACAACTTCAATTAAGCCTGATAATGCACGATGTTCAGGGAAATAAGGGCGAAGTTGTTCATCATCAATAGAAAAGAGGTGCTGTTTTTGTTTTTCACTGTAATAAGCAAGATCCCAAGGCTCTAATTTATCAACACCATGATGCTCTTTCGCAAATTGCGTTAATTGTGCTAACTCTTCTTCACCTTGAGGATGGGCACGAGTTGCTAAATCAGTTAAGAAGCTAAGGACTTGCTCTGGTGACTCTGCCATTTTAGTTGCTAGTGATTTCTCAGCAAAGTTTTTAAAACCAAGAAGTTCAGCTAATTCGTGGCGTAAAGCAAGGATTTCAGCCATGATATCGCTATTATCCCACTCACCTGCATTAGGACCTTGGTCTGATGCACGAGTACTATAAGCGATGCTCATTTCTTTTCTAAGCTCGCGATTATCGGCATAAGTCATAACCGGTAAATAGCTTGGCATATCAAGCGTTAACAAATAACCTTCTTGTTCTTTTGCTTGTGCTGTGGCTTTAGCCGCATCAATAGCACTTTGTGGCATGCCGGATAAATCATTTACATCGGTAATTAGCTTAGACCAACCCATTGTTGCATCTAATACGTTATTACCAAATTTTGCGCTTAATTCAGACATACGGGCGCTAATTTCGCCAAAACGCTGTTGTTTTTCTTTTGGTAAGCCAATACCTGATAATTCAAAGTCACGCAGTGCATTTTCAACTGCTTTTTTTTGTGGTTGAGTCAACGTATTAAAATCAGCACTTTCTTTGATTGATTTATAGGCTTGATATAAACCTTCATGTTGCCCCATCCATGTACTAAATTCAGATAATAACGGCAAACTTTGCTCATAAGCTTCACGAAGTTCAGCACTATTTTTGACTGAATTTAAATGGCTAACAGGAGACCAAACACGAGATAGTTTATCACCTGCTTCCGCTAGTGGTTGGCAAAGGTTATCCCAATTAAACTGAGCATTTTCAGCTAATAAATTTTCAACGGTATCACGATAACTTGCTAACACTTCTTGTAGTGCAGGGACAACATGTTCTGGTTTGATATGTGAGAATGCAGGTAGTCCTGTAGTATTAAGTAATGGATTTGACATAAAAACATCCTGTATTTGGGTTGCAGTCACGTTAATAGCGGGACTGAGAATATTTGGCCATAAATAGTAAGATGAGGATGAAATGACATAAGTTCAATAGTATCGCGGTAATTATCAGACGTTTTACTCAAAAACGGGATTATTTTCTTTGAAAGAACTTTTATTGATTTAGTGCACTTGGGAATAAAAAACTTTCAGCGTATAATCAGCGTGTTGTTTCTTCATGATATTCCTCATATGGAAGATCATCGTCCCCGGTGGGGCGGCTGGACTTCAAATCCAGATGGGGCCGCCAGCGGTCCTTGGCAGGTTCGACTCCTGTGATCTTCCGCCACTCAAGTTCAATATACCTCTACTGAAGTCAATTAAACCCTTGTAATACTAGCTATTAAGCTACTTTCAATTCAACTAATATCCAACTCGGTTCAACCCAAATCAATAGGATTATGGGGGCGTATCAGGGGGTACTAAAAATTCACCCCAAAATGAAGTGCCTCCAATGGCATTAGTGACTTTATTATCTTCACCCACTTTTTGACAGTTGGTAGTCGTGCGCGAGTGTAGTAAAAATAAAGAAAAAGTGGTCAAAATCAGACAATATATTGTGAGTAATCACTCAAACCGCAGTAAATAAATGAACTCGGTTTGAGGAAGAGAGTAACTTTTGCCTAATTCGCCAAGTCGGACAGTTGATTATCCAGCTGGCGGAGAAGGTGGGAGGTAGGTCATGTGTAGACAGGTGTCTTATTACTTATTAAATATAAATAATAATAAGTTCCCCATGTTGCATGTTGATCGAAAGATGCTTTAACATCGTAATTTAGAGTGTATACATTAACAACATGTTTTAAATAGTTCTTAAGATCCCAATTAGTTGCCTGTACCGTTTCTTCATTTTCGTCATATTGGTAAATAAGGTTAGGGTTATCAGAAGCTGTTAAAACAAAAAAATACTGTGTATAGCTTTCTACAGAGATAAAAAATGGTTTTTTATCTAACAAGTCATACTGTTGGATAGCTGCAAGATCTTCTCTCATTCCTGATTGCATTAATATACTTCCTCTTATAGTTTTTTGGTTTCTATAAAAAAGAAGAGGGTCATCACCGAATAAGCCACCACTACAACGCCCAATTGATGTTAAAAAGTCATATAACTGATCTTTTACTTCAATATCGTATAATCGCTCAATTTTTTTAATTTCATCAATTGAATAACCTTGCATATAGTTAATATCAATTGACAATTTTGGATAACCAGAATGTAGGTATTCGATTAGCCCATTGTTTATCATTTATTTTTCCTGTAGAACTGGGAGCAAAATTTATTATACTAGCATGGGTACTAATTCACATTGAGCTAATAGGTTGTCATCTATTCCTGTGATTATGGATAAGTTGCCATTATTATCAATAACACTAAAATTGCCTTTATCTAATTTTAAAAAAACACCGATACAGAAGTCTAAATTATCTTTCAATCGATACTCATATACTTCATTTAATATAGATTGCTTAAATTTATCTAATTCAGGTAAATCTTCAATGGGATAAGCAAATGAGTCATCAATGTTATCTAATGATAGATATTCCGGTACCTGCACTTCTTCTTGTATACAAAGAACTCCTTCTCCTATTGATAGTGAAAACCAACGTGAATCGATAAGCTGAAAGAAAATGACTAAATTATCGCTAATTAATAAATTGTCGATATAAAAAGAACGTTTTCTAAAATCTAGTAACTTACAATTTAACATCTACTCACCATTACTATTTGAATTTTGATGATTTTTCAGGAATTAGTGTATCAAATTCATATTTGCCATTCGGCAATACTCTTAAACTAACTGTACTTTTGGTTTTTTCACTATAAACATGTATAAGGTCATACTGCCCTCTAACTGAAGCTGCTGGTATTTTTTCGCTAACCGCAGAGACATTAGCTAGTGTGTCCTGTACAGTTTGTACCGCTTGTTTAACACCATCACTTCCCCTTTCATATGGTAAGCGCCCCTGACCAATCTTAGCTCCAAGTTTCTTATTCATATTTCCTTGTTCAATGGAAATAAAACTGTCCACATCTTTTATTGGATTGAGACTTGAGTTTTCATATTTACCATATGGCAACGGCTACCGTTAAATTCTCCATTAGGATTTTTAACATCAACAACTTTGTTCGTATCTTTAAAACTATATTCACCTTTTCCTACATCCCAACTTGGCATTCCCTTACCATTTTTTTCAAATGCTAAGTAAGCCTTTGCTGCAGTATATTGTAACGCCTTAGCCGTCGTTGTCGGCGACGTGCCACTTAATATTTCGGCAGCTTTCTCTGGAGTCATTTGCTCATTAGACCAAAATACGTCTAATGGAATACCGACCATATTCCCCCACGCTTCAAGGAAACCTCTAGCAGGATCTTGTCCTTCTGGGTGATCACCTTTCGCAAAGTCACTTAGAGCAATATTAATATCTTGAATGCTATAATCATTCTCTTCCATAGATTTGGCTAGAGTGAACGCTGACTGCCCATAATTAGCCATACCATTTGGTAGATCTTGAGGTTTGAAAAAATTATTCTCAACCGCATTTTTCCCTGCTTGAGAGCCTGCGGTATCGCCCGTTGAGATACCGCCTGCTAATCCTGCGGCCAACTGACTCAACGCGCTGACTTGTTGTTTCTCACTTTCGGTTAACTCTGAAATTTTCTTATCAGGGAAAAGGGTGTCAGCGATATAGCGAGCGGTTAATTCACCGCCACAGACGCCTAGTTCGCCAAGCCGGATAGATGATTACCAGTTATCTGGCTGGCAGAGGAGGTATGAGGTAGCTTAGTAAGATTTTATGCATTTTAGAATTTTCAGCATCTAGATAGTGATAAGTTCGCCATATCGATCGAAAGGTGCTCTTGTATTATAGTTACGAGTATAAACATTAACGACATGCCTTAAATAATTTTTAAGATCCCAGTTAGTCGCTTCTATAGTTTCTTCATTTTCATCATAATGATAAATTCTATTAGGATTATCAGTTGCTGTGAGCAAAAAGTAATATTGGGTATAACTTTCTACAGAGATAAAAAATGATTTTTGTTTCACAAAATTATATTGCTGAATTGAAGGAAGCTCATATCTCAATGCATCCTGATACAATATATTTGCTCTAACTGTTTGCTGGTTTCTATAAAAAACTAGAGGGTCATCACCAAATAAACCGCCACTACAACGGCCTATACAAGTTAAAAAATCATATAGCTGATCTTTCACTTCAATATCGTATAAACGCTCAATCTTATCAATCTCCTCATTTGAATAACCTCGCATATAGCTAACATCGATCGGTAATTCAGGATAAACAGAATGCAGATATTCAATTAGTTCATTGTTCATTATTTGTTCTCACCTGTAGAGCCTTGATAAATATTTACCTTAAGATTCTTATTGTTTTCAGCAAAGTTTTGGCTTGTATAACCACAACTTATACACATTCCAGCCTTATCTTGTGATGTATTTTGTATTGCCATATTCACATCAGCCTTTTGTCCTTTATATTTATCTTGAATATGGTTAAATAATTTTTGCTCCGCATGATTAAAGTTTGTTTGTTTTGTTTCAATATTTCCTATGCTAGTAAAGCTATTTTTATCTTCACGTATAACTTTATAGCTTATCCCGCCAATATTAACTGTATCTGGTGATTGACCGGACCAAGATTTACCACTCACCGAAAGATAATATTCTGTTTTGCCATTTACTGTAACGGATGCAGTAGCATAACTAACCGCAATATTATCTAGTTGGGCTGATCTCTTTAGATATTGTTTGGTTTCCAGCCTGATATTGTTTAAATTTAATGCAGGATCAGTAACTTGCTTTAAGTCATGAACCTGATAGTTACTTAATTTATCACTACTTGTTTGATTAGGTAATGTTTTTGGCGGTATTTGTTCATTTGATTGTGTTGTTGTTACATTAGGTTTAGTAACTGATGATGTATTACTTCCTTTAGAAACCCCATCAATCAACCCGTTTTCATTCATCACAATCACAGTGGCTAAAATTCCTGTTAGCTCTTTAAGGTTCTCTGTTTGTGATGAATGATTAGCGATCCTGTTTTCTAATGCTGGTTCGAGCTTAGATATTGAATCTTTTACCATTTTTTGGCATTGCACATTACAGTCTGGCAAACCTTCCAATGTTTTTAGTCCAGCGAGTGCATCCTTCATATCATTGGTTGATATACCCCATCTTTCCGCTTGTGATTGAAGTTGCTTATCTAGTGTATCAATATCTTGTTGTAACTGTTTTCTTTCTTCCGGTGTTTTTGCATTAGAGAACTCACCAACGAAAGTAACGATTTTTTCAGCATGTAAGAAATTATTCTCAACCGCATTTTTCCCTGCTTGAGAGCCAGTAATTGCACCTGCGGTATCGCCCGTTGAGATACCGCCTGCTAATCCTGCGGCCAACTGGCTTAACGCACTGACTTGTTGCTTCTCACTTTCGGTTAACTCTGAAATTTTCTTATCAGGGAAAAGGGTGTTAGCGATATAGCGAGCGGTTAATTCACCGCCACCGGCACCGAGTCCGCCAGCTACCGCGGATTGGTTATTCAGTTCAGCAACGACCGCACCTAATACGGCATGTGCCATGGCATTCGCGGCATCATCTCCCTTTGTTAATTCTTTAATCTTAGTTGCTAAATAGGGCGATGAAACATTGGCTAATGCACCCGCTAAGTTATCACCGGCTAACCCTTGAAGTAAACCGGTGACAGCTTGGGCGGCTTTTTGAACATCGCTACCCGTGCCATATTGAGCCATGGCGTTGTTGTAAGCGCGCTCTTTAATGGCGTTTTCAGTTGGGGCTTTACCATCCGCTTCTAACTGTTGTTTGGCGAGAGCTAACGCATCAGGGTCTTTTTGGGCTTTATATCCGGCAATTTCGCCTTCAGTACGAAGAATATCCATGGCCTGATTGCCGATTTCGCCAATCAATTGGGATTGTTTTAAGCGGTTTTGCTCTTTTTCTTTATCGAATATCGGGTTGATACTGCCGTCGTTGGCATGGTCAGTATCGCGGTTGAGTTCGTTAACATCCTGTTGCTGTTTATCCTTATTACGAACGATAAGGGTGCCTTCACTGACGGCAGATTGGGTGGTGCCTTCGGCATTGCCACTGTTATTGGCATTAGAGAGTAATCCGCCAGCCGCATTAGTCAGTAGTTGGTCGCCAATTGGCCCACCAGTACTGAGAGTCCCCCCACTGTGAGCCGTTTCAAATTCGGCTTTATTGTGGATATCGCGCCAGCCAAGGGTGCCAGTATCGAGGGTATTTTTGTCTTTATCTGCAGTAGAGGCAATGACGGCACCCTCAAGCTGGGTGTGCTCTTTGACATTGACATCAAAGCCACCTTTGCCCGCAAAAATCCCCGTTTGTTCTTTGACACTGTCGTAATTGCTGTGCAGTTTATCTTTGCTCGCACTGAGACTGATAGTGGGCGTTCCACCCACGGTATAGCCAGCCCCGACGCTCACATTCTGTTGTTTTGCATCATAGTGGTCGCTATCTTGCTGGCTTTGTAAGGTGAGGTCACGACCGACATTAGCTGTGACTTGCTCGCCACTGACCTGTGCCCCTTTGAGGGTGGTATCTTGCCCACTGTTTAAGGTGAGTTTATGGCCCGCGTCTAGTGTGGTTTCGGTGTGAGTGAGACCATCGCTATTTTCATGACCTTTACCTTGGTTAGCGCTGGCTGAGATATTAATCCCTACGCCACCTTCGCCCGCGGTCAGCCCAACGCCAATACTGCCGCCTTTACTGCTGTTTTTGCCGGTGGTTTGCTGGGTATTTTGGGCAGAGACCAGATTGATATCTTGTGTTGCCGAAAGTGACATATCGTGACCGGCTTTAAGCTCACTGCCGACAACGGAGATATTGCCACTGTCTTTATTGGTGTCTTTGTTTCTACCGGTTGCAGTAATTGACAGATTTTGACCTGCGTTTACGGTGTTCCCTTGAGACTGACGGCTATTAGAATGGGTTTCACTTTTCGACGATTGGCTACCGTAAGACACATTAACGCCGACGGTATTGGTGGCACCTTTTTGGTAGCCTTCATCACCCGGTTTAAGGTTATTTGCGGTATTGTATGCATTGGCGGCATCCGTTTTAAGTCCATCCAATTCAACGGCTTGTAATGCTTGTGCCCCTGATAATATGGACTTGGTATTTTGCAAGGCATTTAAACGACCGTCGCTTTCTTTACGGGCTTGTTGTGCTGTACTCACTGCGGTATTAAGAGCACTTCCCGCACTGCCTGATAAGGCTACCGTTAAGCCACTTTGTTTAGTTTCAAAGGTTTCAGTACGGGTACGTTCATCATAACCGGGGTCGATTTGTACGCTATCACCCGTGAGGTTGATATCTTTTTGAGCAATTAAATCAGCACCCCCTACATGCAGTTTGTTACCGGCGGTGATATTGACGTTCCCTTGTGTACTTCCTACCGTGCTAACACTTTGGCTTTGGGTAGTGCCTTTTTCATCCACTTCATGGCGAGAAGATTGTTTACCGAGACTAAAGCCAATGCCCCCACTGCTGAGTAAGCCGCTTTTTTTCTTCTCTTCGAGGAGATAATGTGAGTCGGTTTCGGTGGCAGCGGTGATATTGACATTATTACCAGCGGTTAAGGTGACATCATTCTCAGCAACCACGGAGGAGCCTTTGACGGTGAGTTCGTTGCCAGCGGTAACGGTGACTTTTTCGCCACTGAGTAGGCTGCCTTTTTCTCGTGTGGTTTCATCGTTTTGGATGGAGTGCTCATTGCTGGCGCTTAAGAAGCCTTTACTACTACGTTGTTCTTCGACGTATTTTTTGTGTTCTTCGGTAGCGGTATTGAGCGTCACATTCTGTTTGGCATCTAAGGTGATTTCGCCTTTTTCACTGTGAATTGCACTGCCTGTGACGGTGATATCTTTATCACGTGCCGTAATATCGACGCCATGTTGCCCGCTGAATGTGCTACCCACGACGTCATGAGATGAAGTTTCATCGACACGCGAGCCTTTACTACGCCCTTTGTGAGTTTGTTCGTTATCTAAAGCATAAGTGTCTTGAGTTGCCGCTGTGATCGTGACATCTTGCGCTGAGACGTTAATTTTACCGGATTGACTATCAACTTGAGCACCTTCTGCCACTAAGTTGTTACCCGCATTGAGCGAGACACCTTTATCGCCACTGAGCGTGCTGAGTACTAAGCGATCTTCTTCACGATAATTGCTAACAGAAGAACCTTTGCCTTGTGCATCAAGTTGCGTTTTATTGGTGGTTTTATCCGCTAAAATATTGATATCGCCACCGGCGTTCATATCCAGAGTGCCATCGGCTTTAGCTTGGCTGCCTTTTACATTGATATTTTGACCTGCGTTGAGGCTGAGATTTCCCCCTGCATTCAATTCACTGCCTTGGGCGAGTTGCCATTCTCCACTGACATGAGCAAGGTTATCTGTGGAGTTATCAACGATGCTTCTGCGATCTCCCATGGCACCTGCAATCACATCAATATCACCCACATGAGTGCTTTTTACTGCTGTGATAGATAAATTATCGCGTGCGTTGAGTTTGATATCACGGGTTGCATCTAGTTTCGCGCCTTGTAATTGCACGTCATGTCCACTTAAAGTGATATCTGTGGCACTCATTGTCGCTTGGCGCAAAGCATCTTGTAAGTTAGTGCTTAATGTTAGGTTATCGGCTTGGATATTGATGGTATCCGCTTTGATATCACCACCACCATGCATAAACTGTTTTGCATCGACTTCAAGACCTTTTTCAGCTAATAGGTTTCCTGCATTATCAATGCTGTTAGCGGATAAGTTTAGAGTCTTACCGCTGATCATCGCCCCTTGTTGTGTGAGGCTGAGAGTAGTGTTAGCTAAATAAACTTTGGGTACCCATACTGTTTGAGGACCTTGTGGTGTCTCAACCGTTTCACTGACCAGCCACACAATATCTTGTTGTAGTGCAGCGATTTGTTCAGGCGTTAAGGCCACGCCTGGGCGTAAGTTAAAGGCATCCGCAACGTTGATACCGTTATTCATTAAGTGTTCATATTGCGCCATGGCATCTTCTTCACGCAGAGAAGGGCGACCAGTGAGCGCTAAAACTTGTTCACGAACGAGTCGTTGCTCATAGAAACCATCTCCTAAGCGTTTATGGACTTGAGCGGGGTCATATCCAACTCTATCAAGTAAGTAGTCACTGCTAATGAATTTATTTCGGTCAGTAAATCGTGAGTCTGTAACCACTAAAAACGGACTATCAGGGGTTAAATGTTGACGGAATAAGCCGTTATTAGGGATAGATGTGGCGACATCACCGACGTGTTGTTTCTCTGTGAGTGCCAGTTCCGCAGGAAGTCGTGGGCGATTGACTGGTGATTCACCTTCAATTGAATTGAGTGTCGATTTATCATGCGTTGTGAGTGAGGTATCGATATCTTGAGTATTAACATCTTTAATATCGAATGCTAGTGGGTTACGTTCCCATTCAGCTCGTTCAGCTTTTGCGGCATTGATAGCGGCTTCTAGTGTGGTAATTTGTGCCGCATTGACCGTTGTATTAGTGATATTGGCGCTGTTAATCGAGACATTGCCATTACCAGAAATAATGCCATCAATGGTGGTTAATGCGATAGTTTCGTCATCCTCAAAGCTAGGATACCAATGACGGGTATTTCTATCATAATGATCGAAGAGCTTTCCTTGCCGATGTTCATTGACTGAATATCCCGTATTCTCAACTTTTCCATTTCCTTGTTGAGAAAGATCACCCGCTGAGGTGATGGTACTCGCATCATTGAATAATACATCCGTAATATTCAATACCATATTTTTACCAGACAGAATTCGGGCACCCGTACCTTCGGTGATCAGTTTATCACGTGTAATAGTTCCTTCAGCTGAACGCTCGCGTAAATTGTTGTAGTCTGAAACATAAGGGATATTAGCAAGATCAAGGTGTACTTCTGGATCCCATTGTTCAATATATCCTTTATTATGTTCACGCCAAACCGTATTGTGATAAGGAGTTGGCGGTTGACTTTGACGCCAGCCACGCGTTTCATAGAACGTCATTGCATAGCTATTATCATCGTTAGGTATTAATGCTAAATAATTAATCCAGACATCCGTTAATTCACCATCAGTATTTTTAACACGTACTTGTGCTCGTTTATTCTTTGCATCAATCTCTAAAATTGTTCCATAAGGATTGTTAGAGGCATCTAGCTCATTATTAAACATTAATTTTTGTGTTGTTGGTGCGATGGTTGTTTTATCAGTATTGACATCTGAGCCATAAGAACGCCAGTTATAACTGTAGCGATGCCAATGATAATCACTTTTTTCCGCTTCCCGCTCGATTTTTAGCCCTTCACGTAAGTTATTTAGCTGACGTGCTTTAATGGACATATTACCGTCAGCTTCAATATAACTGGCGTTGTTTTCAATCAGATTATCACTTGTCAGTGCCAGGTTATCACCGCTGTAAATCAGCGCTTGACCACGGTTAGTTAATGTTTCTTTTGTCTGCAGATCGATCTGTTTAGATGCCGCAATGACGGCTTTTTCCCCATGATTATCAATGGTTTTTGCATTGATGCGAATATCATCGCCCATTAATGTGGCACGGTTATCTAAACCATCCACATTAAGGGTCATCTTATCGGCTTCTAATCTATCGATGTTATCCAGTTGACCTGTCGTGATATTCATCGATTTGCTCACCAGAGAACCTTGATTATTCAGATGTTGACTCGATAGCGTGAAATCACTCGGTAATAACCAGTCGGTTAAATTGGTTAATGTACCTGTGATGTTCATTGTCACGGATTGGTTACTGGTTAGCGTATCTCCGGCTCGATGAATGTAGTCTTGCGCAGCCGTTAACGAAAGGGCTTTCTGGCTTTTGATTGTGCCACTTTGATTATTAATGGACTGGGTATTGATAGTGAGTGTGGAGCCACTTTGCATCGTCCCTTTTTGGTTGAGCAAGTCGAGCTTAGCCGATGATGATGCATTATCGGTATTAAGAGCAATATCCCCGTTAGCTAATACATGTCCTGACTGATTATTTAGGCTATTTACACCCGTAAACGTTAAATTACCGTTGCTTTGTAATCTACCTTGGGTGTTCTCAATATTTTTGATAGCAAGGGTTGTTTGTGCACTACCATGAACAAGACCCTCTTCACGGTTATCTAATGTATCGAGCAATAAATTTAAATGGCTTTGGCTACTTAAAATACCGTGATTTTTATTATCGAGTGTGAGAGCAATCAGTTTCAGCGCTTTGGTGGAAACCAGTTGTCCTTGTTGATTTTGGATTTTTGATGCCGTTAATGACAAGGAATCACCGCTGTGAATTTTTCCTTGTGTATTATCCAACTGAGCAATGTTGTAAGTGCCCGCTTGTTGGCTAATGAGGGTACCTGTGTGATTATCGAGTTGCGATGCATTCAGGGCGAGCTCGCCGAGGGTACTCACCGTTCCTTTCTGGTTTTTAAAGGTTTTAGTTTCTAGTTGTTGGCTTTGATTACTGAGAATTGACCCTGATGTATTATCAATCAGCTCGTCACTTGTCAGTTTAAGTGCTTGTTGGCTTTCGATTTTACCAGACGTATTGTCTAACGTTTTGCTCGTAAGCGTGAGATTTTCACCACTTTGCAATTTACCTTTGGCATTATTCAATGCATTTTCAATCGATAAAAACTGTTGTTTTTGGCTATAAAGTAAACCGCCTTGTGAGTTATCCACATTCGATGCGCTAAGCTTGAATGTGCCACCAGAAAGTAATTGTCCTTGTCGGTTTCTGATGGATTGTCCTGTTGCGGTGAGGTTTTGGTTGGCGCTAATTTTACCTTGTGTATTGTTGAGTTCTTTGCCCACCAATAATAACAATGAATCGCCAGTTTGTAATGTACCTTGCTGATTATCCAGCGTATTGGCGGTTAATGTCGCTTCTTTTTGGCTTTGGATTTCACCCGATTGATTATTGAATGATTGGCTGGTGGCCTGCCAATTTCCTAAGCTACCAATCCACCCTTGTGCATTTAGAATTGAGTTAGCTTGTAGAGTTTGATTCTGCTGGCTAAAAATACGGCCTTTTAGATTATCAATAACCTGTGCACCGGTGATTGTTAATTGCCCCAAGGCATTCAGTGTACCTTGTGCATTATTAAGATTATTTGCGTGGATTGCGGTATCGTGTTGGCTGGTTAATAGACCTGTTTGGTTATTAAGATCACCACTCAGTATCAACGAAAGTATATCTTGGCTCTGTATTTGGCCTTTTTGCTGATTACTAACGTACTCACCCGTGAGATCTAATGTGCCACCACTTTGTAGCAAGCCCGCGGTATTATCGAAGTGATTACCTTGCCACTTTAATGCTTTACCAGCGCTGACTTTGCCTTGGCGATTATTGAGATCATTTTGTGTATTTAAGGTGAGCTGACTACCTGATAACAACTGACCTTGAGTATTATCGATATTGTTTGCGGTAAGATAGGTCTGTTTTCCTGCTTGAAGCGTGCCTTTTTGATTATTAATATCACCTTGTGTCTCAAGAGTTAATTGATGGCTTGCTTCTAATAATCCGGCCTGATTATTCACATTTTTTGTACTATTAAGTGCAAGATCTTGAGTGGCAATCACCTTGCCTGATTGGTTATCCAGTTGTGCGGTATCGATATTGACGTTTTGGCTACTGATTTCGCCTTTTGCATTGTCAATTTGTGTGTCAGTTGTAATATCGAGGCGGTTACCCGATAACACTTGACCGTCACGGTTATCCAGTGATTTTGCAGTAATAGAGGCTTGTTTGCTACTTTGCAGTAAACCTGTTTGGTTGGTGAGTTGCTGACCGATAGATGCCGTTAATATCTCATTGGTAATCACTTTTCCGTTTGTATTATCTAAGGCACCTTGGGCTTTGATATCAACGGTATTGTCACCAACAATTTGACCTTGCTGATTTTTAATGTTGTTTGTATTCAGCGCAATATCTTTGCTATAAAGCGTCCCACTTTGGTTATCAAGATCGGTAGTCACATCAAGTGCAAGTTGCTCACTAGATAATATTTTTCCGCTTTGATTATCTATGCGTTGTGCATTAACGGCGAGTTGAGTATCACTTTGTAATGTACCTTGTTGATTATTAACAACATCTTGAGCCGTTAATGTTAATTTATCACCTGAACCAATAAATCCGTTTGCGTTATTCACTTGCTGGCGAGCGACAATCCCTAATGTGGTTTGGCTGATAAGTTTACCCAATGTATTATTGAGGTTGCCTGTTGTTACTGTCACTTGTTGGCTATTGATTGTACCAGATTGATTATTCAACGATTTATCTGCTTGCAGGTTAACTAAATTTCCTGCGACAAGGTTACCTGCACTATTGTTGATGTTTTCGTTAGCATTCAAGGCGAGTTTGGTTTGGCTTTTAATTGTGCCAGATTGGTTATCAATCGTATTCGCTGCGATGCTTAAATCGCCATTTGTGCCAATTTCACCTTGTTGATTATTAAGGGTATTGTTGACTTGCCAATTTTGTTGGGTATTGCCTAAAGCAACGAGTCGACCTTTTTGATTATTCAATGCGTCTACATTAAGTTTGAGGCTATTAGCTTCAATGGCACCATCTTGGTTATTTAGTTGACCTGCAAGGGTAAATTGACTTTCTGTTTGTCCTGTTTGTACCCATGTTCCTTTTTGTGTCAATAGGTTATCAGCACTAACTACCCATTGTTTGGCTTTGACTTGGATTTGTTCTGCGTGAATATCGCGTGCACTGTTGAGTTTGATGTCTTTAGCGTCAATTTTCCCTTGTGAGAGTGCAATATCCCCTTGTTTAGCGGTTAACGCTAAGTTTGATGCGGCTATCTGTGTTTGGCTGAGATCTAGCGATTTACCTGTGGCTGTGACATTTTGTTTACTTAATAATGTGCCACGGGAATTAATTTTACTGTCACTGCTTAAGGTGATATTCGCATTGTTGATAATCTGACTTTTATTATCACTGCCTGCGAGTATGTTGCCTTGGTTTTGAATATCACCTTTCGCGTTGATATTGACATCTTTCAACGCAGCAAGCGTGCCATGATTGCTCACTGAGCTTGTTTGGCTTTCAACGTTTACTGTGCCACCACTGTGTAATTTGCCTTGGTGCTCAAGTGCATCTTTTGCGATGAGCTGGATATCGTTCCCTGCTTGAGTTGAGGCTTCTTGTGATGCCGTTCCCCAACTCAGTTTACCATTACTACTAACGGTTAAGGTTTTATCCGCTTGTAAGTGCCCACCTTGGTTGCGAACACCAACCCCTTGTTCGGTTCCTACCATGTGGATATAACCGCTATACATTCCACCCATTTGTCCCATATCAATGGCAAATTCAGGTTTAACGTCATTGTTTTTATTCGCGAGTGAGGTGGCTTTATTTTGTGTGTTGACGTGATTGCGACCAGCAACAACCTCAATTTTTTCTTTTGCCCACACACCTGCATTGATATCAACGGCTCTGGCGAGTAAATCAACATATTGGGTATCGTGGCGGCTATCTGCATTCAATCCACCGCCTTCAACACGAATAACACCACGCTCGATTTGATATCCAGCAAGGCTACCATCTTGATTAAATTGAGGTTTACCTGTGGTGAGTGTCATTCGTCCTGCATTAATGGTGCCACAACCACTTGTGCTTTACCCCCTGCAACTTCAAGAAATCCTTTGATTTGACTTGGGTTATTGCTGTTAATTTCATTTAAAATGACACGAGCAGGGGCTTTGTTAGGGTCAAGATTTGGGTTACCTTGGATAATCCCTGCTGTTTGTGTGTTGGTCATTACCGCGGAATTATTGAGAATAGCGCCCCGATTATCGACATCAAATTGTTTATATTGGTTATGAGATAAGCCGGATTCATTTGGCGCTGCAATATTGACTTGAGGCAGACCATTTTGTGTATTAATCACTTCAGGTCGCTGATTATTAGGTGCATTGTTATCGGCAATGATATTGCTTGCTAGAGCAGAACTTCCCCATAAGGCAAGCCAAAGCAGTAGTGATGTTTTACGTAGCGTTACCCAAAGACGGTTGCTATGAGTACCGCGTGTTTGACCTGACTCCGTGCTACAACTTTTAGCCAGTTCAGAGACAACACGTAACTCCCCATGAGTGCGGCTGAAAATCAAACGATAACAATGCTTGTTCATAATGACATTCCTTCAAAAAACAGTACAAACACGGGTAATACAAAATAGTGATCCGCGATCTCATGCATTAAATTTCGAGATTGACGCTAAACCCAGCGCTGACTCCTGATGTGTCGAATTTTTTCGGTTTATACAGCGGGACACCGACAAACAGGTCGTAACTGAAACGCGATAAAATGGCGCCTCTTAAACCAAGAGCCGTGCCAGCAAGTTGATGTCCAACAAGGTATTTAGTACTTTGGCCTTCAACACGCCCATAGTCAGCAGCTAAATAGAGCTCTTGCCCTTTAGAGAAGGCATTCCATGCCAGTTCATTGCGCCATAACAGGCCTTTTTCTCCTGAAAGCACTTGCTCACCGTCAAAACCGCGAACGGTATAACGACCTCCGATAGACATGCGCTCTTGAGGTGTTAAGGCATGTTGAGACCATTGACCGCGTAAGACGCTATTCCAACGCCAAGGCTGTTCACCCAATGTGAAAGGTTGATTAAAACTCACATCACCGAGCCAAATACCAACGCGAGCACTACCACTATGAGTTGCTTCTTCAGGCGCGCGTAATGCACCATAAGCCCCTGTTCCTCTTCGCCAATTGATATTGGCATCTAGCGTGGCATTGCCTAAGAAACTGCGTTGATTAACACCGATTTCCCATCCCGCAGTACGACGGCGTTGTTGCTCAATATCAATATCATTGACCGTGTTACTGGCTGTTTTTCGGTAGGTACGTAAATTGAGGGTAGTTTTATGTATTTGATTACGAAAGAGAAGTCGTGACACCGTTAACTGTGCAGTATCACTCTTACCGCTATAACGCAGGATTTCATTCGCATTAGGAATATTTTGATGATAATTGTATTTATTGTAATTGGCGGTAAAACCCCAGTTTCCGATAGGAATAAAATAATTCAATGTGTAAGAGCGATTACCAAAAGGGCCTTTATCAAATAGATCTTTGCTCATGTTGGCATAAAACAGATCGTTTTGCGCAAAAGGGGCATCAATAGCCAGCGTTGCAGAGCCTAAATAACGGCCAGTACTTTTTGAACCACTGTCATCAAGACCTAAGCTTAATCGAATAGGGCGTTTTTCTTGCCAACTGACGACTAAATCACTGGTACCATCAACTGGGCCTGGCTCAATGCGTATATCGGCTGTGACATTAGGTACGCGTTTAAAGTTTTCTAACCCTTGCTCAATGTCTCGAAGATTCAGTATCTTACCCGAAGAAGTAGGGATAGCATTCCATAAACGACCACGCCATGAAACACCTTCCTCAAAGCGAATAGCGTTAATGCGTCCAGGTTGTAAAGTAAGCACAAGCTCGCCTTGATTCAAATCTTGCTCTTGTGCCATCACTCGGGTGGTTACATAGCCTTTTTCTAAAATGGCATTTTGCACTTTATTGAGAGCCAATAAGATCCCCTGGCTTCCCAAACATAGTCCTTTAGCATCATTCACTGCATTGAGTGCCCATTGAAAATCGCTGGCAGACTCACCATCAAGTCGAATAGTTGTGATAGTAAAGCACGGTTTTTCATGTTGTGGATAATCGGGTAGCGATAGGTCTGGTTGCTCAATACGGGTATCAACGATAGGTGTATTCTGTTGCTGTAGTACGCGTTCACGCTCTATTTGGCGCTGTTGTTCGCGGGCATCAATTGAGGCAGCTTGTGTTGATGGTGAAGGTGTTGAAGAGGGCGCCGCAGTTGCAGTTAATGATACCGAAATAAAATAAATAGGGAGTAATGTCACTCATTTTAAATAATACTTTATATTCATTTTGTTATTAATTTCCCGTTATCCCTAACTTATACCTATACCATTCTATTTTTAAATAACACGTCCCAGTGATATAGAGTAAAAACTCTAATAATATTAATTAACATTAATTTATTAGCCGTGTTACTGTAATTCTGCGGTGTATAATTTAGTCAATTGAAGATACAAAAATCAAGAAAAATTTACATTAAGTCATATTTTTCTTATTCTGAAACTATGGGAAATATATGGACAAAGGTATTTTTTATATAAAAATAACATAGTTAATGATTTGTTGAATAAATAATGCTCACTCACTTCATTACTCCATTTAAGAGTAAAACAAAGGTTAGAAGATTATTTTTATTCGATTAAGTTATAGAATGAAATAATACGCATGAAAGTTTATGCAAAGAAGAAGAGTGAGATAGAATAAATAAAAGCAATATAATAATAGCAATATTAATTATATATTATAGTTGATTATTTTATATACCATGATTTGTAAATTAATATTTATTATTAGCTATTTTATTTAATTGTTTATTCTAGGGGATAGAAATATATTCTATCCCCTATTTTTATTATTTAAGTATTATATTCATATCTATTTCAGTTAATGAATGAACTTGTAAATCAGCTTCAGGTAATGGACCCTCTGCAATAACTCCGATAGCATATATTCCTGCTTTTTTAAGCGATTGTATTCCCGCTATTGCATCTTCAAAACCAATGCACATATGTGGTGGTACATGGATAAGTTCTGCTGCTTTTAAAAATATCTCAGGATCAGGTTTACCTTTTTTTAAGGTCTTAGGGTCAACAATAGCCTTAAAATAATCTGCTATACCTAATTTTTTTACTATTGCGGGTGCATTTTGTGACGCAGAAGCAATGGCACAAGGGATATTTTCTTTTTTTGCACATTCAATGATATGTAATACGCCTGGCAAAATATCATTCGGAGTAATATTATTTAATAATTCTAAGTAATAGCTATTTTTTGTTTCAGCTAATTTTTGTTTATCTTCATGAGTGAATGAATCTTGTTTATTACCATGAACTAAAATTCGTTCTAATGATTCTATACGACTGATCCCTTTTAATGATTGGTTAAATTCTTCATCGAATTGAATACCAATTTCATTTGCTAATTTTTTCCAAGCAATATAGTGATAGCCCGCGGTATCAACAATCACGCCATCAAGATCAAAAAGAAGTCCTTTAGCCATTTTTGTTTTCTCCATTCACATTGAGTGAAAATACATTGTTAGCATTAAGAGTATGTTGCTGATTATTAATTGAGATAGTGCAGTCTTGATTGCTAAGCACTGTAATATGGGTATGGGTGATTGTTATCTGGTATAAAACAGATTGGTGCAATAATTTAAAGGATAATCCTTGCCATTGTTTAGGTAGCGAAGGAGAGATATTAAGAATATCTTTACGAATATCGACACCGGCATAAGCCATAATCGTTGTATTTAATGTTGCTGCCATCACACCAGTATGAATACCTTCTGCTGTGGTGCCACCTTGAATATCATTATAATCTGAATAGAGTGCGTCTTGATAAAGCTGCCATGACAAATCATGTAATTGTATTTGTTCTGCTAAATAGGCATGAACAATACGAGATAATGTTGAACCATGAGAGGTCCTGTCTAAATAATAGTGTAAATTATTTTCGGCAAAATTTTCTGATAAAGGATAGCCTAAAGAAGTAATTAATGATTTGATGGAATCTTTATCCAAGTTATTAAATAACATTAATGTATCGGCTTGTTTAGCGACTTTGTAATCATCTGCGGATTTATCTTCTTTACGTAAAATCCTATCCATGCGATAAATATTGCCGTATTTTTCACGATAATATTCCCAGTCAAGATCGTTTAATTCAAAATAACCAGAGAATTGCTCGATAATATCATCTTGATTAAGATTAATTGCGAGATGATGTTTAATATTTTCTATTTGAGAAAATAAGGGAGGTTTGTAGCCTAATGCTGTTAATTTTTCTGTAAATTGATTATTTTTAGAAAGGCACTGCATTTCATTAAATAACCAAGTCACCATTAAATTAGTATAGGCATTATCTTTTAACCCACCGTCTTCTGAATTTGCATATTTTTCATGAAATTCATCAGGACCCATAACTCCACTAATATGAAAACGTTTATCTTGCTCATCCCATTCACATAAGCTTAGCCAAAATAGAGTAATTTCATATAAAAGCTCAAGTCCATAATCTTGCATAAATTGAGTATCAAGTGTATTACGCCAATACAGCCATACGTTATAAGCAATCGCTAATGATACATGACGTTGACGACAACTATAATCAGGATCCCACTGCCCTGTTAATGGATTTAAATGCAGTACTTGAGTTTGTTCTGTACCATCATGACCGGACTGCCAAGGGAACATAGCACCTTGAAAACCTTCCTTTTTAGCCGCAATACGAGCTTCATTTAATCGATGATAACGGTAGAGTAGAAGTTGGCGTGCAGTTTCAGGGAAATGCATGATATAAAAAGGTAAAATAAAAATTTCATCCCAGAAAATGTGTCCGCGATATGCTTCACCATGAAGTCCTCTTGCCGTGACTGAAACATCTAATTTCTGTTGTTGATTACTAAAAGGCGAAGCTGAGGCAAGTAGATGATAAGTGTGTAAGCGTAATAACTTTTGTGTCATTAAGTCGCCAGAAACAACAATATCAGCATTTTCCCATAATTGTTGCCAAGCATTTTTTGTCTGTACTAATTGTGTTTGCAATGAGACTGATGGCCAATGCATGACTTCCTGCCATGTCGTTGGATAAGCAGTAGAAGAGGAAACAATAACGCATTTTTCTAAACGATAAGTTGTATTTTTTTTAGCATTAATGGTGATCGTTTGCTCAACAACGGTATCGGATATATTGCAAACAACATCCTTATCTGAAAAGAAGTTACCGCTAATTGTTGAGGCTAAACCAATGCCAATTTGAGATTGATCTGTTTGCGCCAATATATAGGCTTTTTGTTTATCTCCACCCGATGTAATAACATGATAGTGATTCGGATTCAGGCTACGATAACGAGCAACACCATAATTATAGGTATTCCCTTCTAATCGAGTGGTTACGGTTATTTCTTCTGAAAAATTTAATGGAGTAAATTGGTATAAAATACAGTAGTGAGACATATTTGCCATATTGGCAAACTTCTCTGTTGTTATTTTTATTTTTTTGCCTTCTGATGTTTCGACAATCCAATGAGAAGACATAACACCTGTTTTTAAATCTAAATGACGAGTGAGATGATGCGTAATTAATGTATTAGGATTTAGATATTCACCTTCACCAATTTTAAGAGAAATAAATTGTCCATTTGGTGCATTAACAAAATCTTCGTTAATAACTTGATGAGATTCTATTTCAGATGCTACTTGATTATAAAGACCTGCAATATAGGTTGCTGGGTAGTAATCATCGCTAATTGTCATTTCTGGTAATGTACCACGAAGGCCAATATAACCATTAGCAACGGTTAAAAGTGATTCCTGACAATATTCATCTTTACCTACGGTTAATCCAGCATATTCAATAGACCAAGTAAGTTCATGTTGTCCTTTGTTCAGTTTTTTTTCTAATTCAATAATATCGATTTCTTTAGCACAATGACTAATAAAAGGTTTATTAAAAATCTCTGTAAAAAAAATCGGTAAATTAATGGGTTTATCATCTGATGTAATAATGATACCCGTATCTTCATAATATTTAGGTGATAATATATGTAAAACACCACCTTCAATATTTTTTGATTGGCTTTTTATTTCTTTCGCAAGATTTAGCCATTCTTGATATATACTATTAGTACGATTAAATTGATACGTGTATTTTTCTGCATTTCTTTCTATTGACACGTTATCATCTGAAAAAACAATCATTAAATAATTCATAATAAACCTTTAATTGGACGATATATTAGTTAGCTTGTAACGTGCCTGCTTTTTCTTTGTAACGATAAGCAATAATGGTTAAGCCAATAGGCACTACAATAGCGACGACCATAGCTAATAAATAAACTAGCCAGTAAGCTGGTTGAATAGATAAAATACCTGGTAATCCGCCGACACCAATCCCGTTTGATAACACTTGATTTAATCCACAAATTAAACCTGCTAGTGCAGAACCAATCATTGCGCACAACATTGGGAAACCGTATTTTAAATTAACGCCATACATTGCGGGTTCAGTAACACCTAAATAAGCAGAAATAGCGGCAGGAATTGTTATTTCATGTTCATTTTTCTTTTTACTAACAATAATAATACCTACGACAGCAGAAGCTTGGGCGATATTTGATAAAGCGATAATCGGCCATATTGGTGTGCCGCCATAGCTTTGTGTCATTTGTAAATCGATGGCTAAGGTTGTGTGATGTAAGCCTGTTATTACCATTGGTGAATATAATAGGCCAAAGATAGCAGAACCGATGGGGGCAAAATCACCCAACATTAAAAACTTGATAATTGTTGCAATACCATCACCAATACCTCGCCCTAAAGGACCCAAAATAACGTGTGCAACAAAGACGGAAATAAGTAAGGTAACAATCGGTACAATAACTAATTTTAAATAATCAGGAATAAAGCGACGTAACTTTGTTTCAAACCAACCAAGGAAAAGACCGGCTAAAATAGACGGAATAACTTGAGCTTGATAGCCAACTTTAGCAATAGTAAATAATCCAAAGTCCCAGACCTCAGGAATTTGAGTTCCTAAATTATAAGCATTCATTAATTGCGGAGAGACTAATGTTATCCCTAAAACAATACCAAGAGAGGGAGTGCCTCCCATTTTTTTTGCACTAGACCAGCAAATACTGACAGGTAAAAAATGAAATATGGCTTCACAAGGTAACCAGAGAAAATCATAAATAGGTGTTAACCAAGGATAAAAATGTGTTAATGGCAAATTATCTGAAATTGGCATTTCACCAATAACATTACGCAATCCTAAAAGTAAACCACCACAAATTAAAATTGGTAATAAGGGAACAAATATTTCAGCTAAGTTAGAAATAAGTTTTTGCCAAAAACCCATATTCTGTTTAGCATCATTTTTTATTTCGTCTTTTGTTTTTGGCTGTAAATCTAATTTCTCCATTAATACTTTATAGTAATCACCGACATCCATACCAATAATTACTTGAAATTGCCCGGCATTATTAAAACAGCCTTTAACGAAAGGAATTTCTTTAATTTTATCTTTATCAGCAATATTTGTATCATTAAGGACAAAGCGTAAGCGTGTTAAACAGTGAGAAACGCTAACGATATTATTTCGACCGCCAATCAGTGCTATGAGCTCATCAATGGCTGTAGGATCTTTGGCTCTAGACATGTATATTTTCTCATCATGATTTTATTATTTTTTAATATATAGCTATCTTGATGATGCACCAATGGGAACGTTCCCAGCATAAGACAATGATCACAGTTTATAGGAATTATTTTATAAAGTGATTAATTTAGATTATCGCTTGAAATAATAATTTTTTGAGGTGAAACTGGTGCTTTAGACATATTTATCAGTATATTAGCTGCTTCTTTTCCACTTTCTCTAAAGCCTAAACGATAAATGTGTGTATGAGGGAATAAAAAAGAAAGAAGATCATTACGTCCAATACAGGCGACTTCAATATTATGAATATTTTGTTCTGCTAAATATTTTTGTACTCCAAAAGCAAGAGAGTCTGTTGCACATAAAATAGCTTGGGGCTCAGTTAATATTGCTTGTTTTGCAAGTAAATAACCACTTTGATAATTTAGATGCCCCAATTGAGATTGAGTTATTAACTTATGTTGCTGGCAATATTCAAGATAAGATTGATAGCGCCGCAAACCTGTTGTTTCATCGCTAACTTGAATACCAATATAACTGATTTTTTTATATTTTTTTTCTTGATGAAAGTAGTGCATTAATTTTTTAACAGCACGCTCATCATCATGGCAAATTGAAACAAATCCTTCTAATGGTCTTGCAATAACGACCATCTTTTGTTTCCAATCAATAAGATTATTAATATCGATACCTGAAAAAGCAAAAAATATAACACCATCAACTTTTTTATGAGCAAGCATTTTTAAATGCTCTTCGACTTTATCTGGGCTAAATTGACTTTCTAATATAATAGGATCAATATTATTTTTATAAAAAATAGGGAGCATTGAGCTAACAGCTTGATTTTCAGCATAGGAATCTAAGCGTGTCATAATAATACCAAATGAGCGATTAGAATATCCACGCATTGCACGTGCTGATTTTGATGGTATAAATTGATATTTTTCAATGATTTGATTCACTTTCTGGCGAGTTTCTTCATTAACCATCGGATCTTGATTAAGGACGCGTGATACCGTTGATTTACCCACACCGCATAGTTTCGCAATATCATTAATCGTTAATTTTTTCTTATCTTTATCATTCATCATTATTCATCTTAATTAGCCAACTTATTAAAATTAAACGTTTATATCGCGTAATAAGTTTCAGCTCATGCTATATGGTTGTCTGTTATGCGAGTTAATATGCTGGATTGAATATCATAACATTCTTAATGTGTGGTAAGTAATTATTCATGCTTTTCTATAGTATGTTTTATTTTTTTAAAGATGATTAATCAATAGGTTTGAGTTTTATACAGTATTTTTACTTAACAACATAGAAAGAGTTTTAGAGGGTATCTTAGACAACGTAGTGCAGGTTTACTAATTAACGGTATAATCTCTCAAAATTCTTTAATTGGACTAAACGAGAAAATGGCAAAACTTACTTTACAAGAACAGATGCTAAAAGCTGGATTAGTTACCAGTAAAAAAATGGCTAAAGTACAAAGAACGGCGAAGAAATCTCGTGTTCAAGCACGTGAAGCGCGAGAAGCGGTAGAAGAGAATAAAAAAGCACAACTCGAGCGAGATAAACAGCTAAGTGAGCAACAAAAACAAGCCACTTTAGCAAAAGAGTATAAAGCCCAAGTTAAACAACTTATTGAAATGAATAAGATTGATATTTCGGCAGGGGATATTACCTTTAATTTTACAGATAACAATGTTATTAAAAAACTAGATGTTGATAAAACGACACAAAAACAATTAATTAGTGGGCGTTTAGCGATTGCTCGTTTATTAATAGAAGAGAATGAAATCTGCCAATACGCAATTATTCCTGCAAGTGTTGCTGATAAGATTGCACAAAGAGATGAAAATAGCATCGTACTCAATAATGCGCTAAGTCAGGAAGAACAAGACGAAGATGATCCTTATGCTGATTTTAAAATACCTGATGATTTAATGTGGTAAATAGCGATTAGCTGATAAAATATTGGTATTAAAATGGGCTTTTATTATGAGCTGTTATTTTCTCTTGGCTGATGGGATGAGTAAATTGTAGCTCACTAGCGTGTAGCATTAATCGTGTTGTTTGCACATAATCTAAAAGCCCACCATAAAGGTCACAACCTAAAATAGGATGCCCTAAATATTGGCAATGAATACGTAATTGGTGAGTACGTCCTGTTTCAGGGCTGAGTGTGACGCGTGTTAATGGTAGTTTATTACCATTTTCGAGTTTTTTATAAAAACGTTCGATGACTTGGTAATGAGAACGTGCTGATTTTCCCTCTGAGCTAATAAGCATTCGTGGAAATAATGTAGGATCTTTAGCAATAGGGGCATCAATGATGCCTTCATCTTGTTTTAAGTGACCACAAAGCAATGCACTATAAACTTTTTTGACACTGCGTTGGCTAAATTGCTGGCAAAGCGCTACATTTATGGCTTTATAACGCGCAATCAGCATTAAACCTGACGTACCAAAATCTAAGCGATGCACAAGCGTACATTCTGTAAATTGTTTAGCTAAACGATAATGAACAGAATCAATATTTTGTGGATTTTTTCCTGAAAGGCTTAATAAGCCACTTGGTTTATTAATAAGTATAAGATGTTCATCTTGATAGAGAATTTCGATTTCTTGGTGGCAAGGTGGCGCAATAAAAGTATCAACAATCTTAGACATCAGGTTATCCAGATAAAAAATCAATAAAGATAATAACGAATTCTATGTTATGAGGCGTTATTACCTTACCATGGTTTTACCTCGTGATATATTAAAGGCATAGTCTGCATAGGCTTTGTGATTTATACTGCGAGTGAAACAAACATATTCAGTCATAAGATAATTAAGTAGGCGAAAGGCGATGAAAGGTACAATCACAAAGTGGTTTGAAGATAAAGGTTTTGGATTTATCAAAGATGAAAATGGGGATAATCGTTATTTTCATGTGATTAAGGTCGCTAATCCTGACTTAATTAAAAAAGATGCGATGGTGACGTTTGAGCCGAATACCAATACAAAAGGGCTATCTGCCTTTTCTGTTAAAGTTATACCTGATAGTAAATATGTTTATATTGCGGGTGAGCGCATCAAATTAACCTCTATTAAGGGATTTCATGTTTATAGCGAAGAAGTCCCTGTCACTACGCATATTGATAAAGAAAACACGGTGTTATCGGTTGGTGTGTTAATGAGTAATATTCGTCCTAAAGCAGAAAATGAAGAAAAGGAAATGCGTTTACTGAAAAAATTAGCGATCACCACCTTTCAAGGAACGGTATTAACCTTTACCGATGATGAAGTTGACGTTGATGCGACAGTAAAACAACTTAAAAGCTAATAATACTTTTTTCTGTTGCTCTTTGTTATTCTTGTTCTATTGAATTTTTTACCCGTTTATCATCATAAAATAGTGATATAAGATAAGCGGGTCTGTACTTATTAAGTAAAAATTTCTTTTTTATATTAGCAAATTATACTTTTTACAAACATGCTTTTTAATTAATCTTTATTATTTTCCTTAGGATTACATTGTTTTTTTATTAATGATTATAATTTATCTGATTCATTTACAAGACTGGTAAATGAGGATGATACAGTTATCTTTATTTCGTTATCAGGCGGCACAAAAAAATTATTGAAACGGCTAAATTAGTACAATTAAAAAATGCCAATATTATTAGTATGACCGCTTTTAATACGAATGAATTAACGTTATACGCTAAAAATACACTTTTTTGCTTTGCTGATTAAGCCAGACCAAATCCCACATATCTCGATATCGAATATAGTTTGTCATCGCCGGAAAAGAGATTATTTTATCAGCCATGATTTCATTGAGATCTTCGACTTGAATAATGAGATCAGAATAACCATCAGGAAGTTGTGGATAATTTTTAATAAGTATTTGCGGTATTTGAGTGTAGGCTGGAATATTGGCTATTTCTATTTTAATACGTTGCCTTGGCAGATCTTTTTTTTCAGGGCTTGTTGTAACCGAAATTTGCCATTTATCTACTTTAATATCTGCATATTTAGATTCTTTTCGTAATTCCTTCGATTCTTTAACTGTTACCTCAAGTCCATATCTATTGCCAATGTATTTTTCAATACAATCCTTTATTTCATGCATATCTGTAGCAGAAAAATCTCGGCCACCAGCAAAGTCTAGATCCTCACTAAATCGGTTTGAACCATAACATAAGCGTAGCGATGTTCCTCCTTGAAATGTAATGGTTTTTAAAAGACCAGCACTAGATAAAGCATATAGAATATCGTAGTGCAATAACTCTTTTTCAACCACGGGTCTGTTTACTGATAGATTGTTTTCGATGACAATTTCATCAACCAATTTATTAAAATTAACCCAATTAGTCATCATTCAATTCCTCACATTGAATTAAATGGGTGTTTCTACCGACTCTGAGTAAATCTTTAAGTGCAGTTTCTTTTGTTGCAATCCGTAATGGACCCCTACCTTCTAACGTTGAACTAAGAATTTCTGTAGGTTTTTTGTTAGTGTGCGTAATCTCAATGACGCCCCAAGGAGTCACAAATTCACCAGAACGACCTGTAGACATGATAGTCAGTCTATCTATTGGAATTTGAGAAATAATACCGTACTGAGATAGAGCAGATTCGAGGCTAATATAATTATATTCACCTCGACGAATATTTATGGCAAGGCTTTCTAAAGGATAGGGTCCTAATGATGTTCTAGTATATGCATAAACACCTTTAGAAGCGCGTTTTAATATATTAGCAGAGACTAATCTAGCTACTGATTTTTGTAGCGTTTTAGGCGACTCATTTGGAAAAATCATTTCCAAATCTCGAGTTAGAAAAATATTTTTATTCTTTTTACTAAACTGATCAAATTTATGAATGGCTGTCATTTTATCCATAGCATCATCTCTACAAAACAACCCCATAAAAGGGGTTGTTTTGTAGACTTAATATCGTAATGAAATGGATAACTTAATTAGTTAGCTTATCCGATTAAGCCATGAACCAAGATAATACCAATACAGATAGGGCCAATATAACGCCATACTGCTAATAATGCGTGGCGTCTAAAGCCCGAAATATTGTCTGGAATAAAGGCCATAGCTTTACGTGACCAGCCAAAAATAAGGCACATCGCGATACCAAACAAAGGCATTAAAATATTTGAGGTCAGATAATCAAGTAAATCAAATACGGTTTTACCGCCTAATGTCACGTTACTCATAGGTCCAAATGATAATGAAACGGGAATTCCCATCAACATAATAGACGCGGTAACAATTAATCCTGCTTTACGACGGCTCCATTGAAAACGCATTTGCACATAAGCAACAATATGCTCAAGTAATGAAATCGCAGAGGTCAAAGCTGCCATTAATAACAAAACAAAGAAGGTGACGGCTAATATATTGCCACCTGGTAAATGAGCAAAATAAATAGGCATCGTCATAAAGGTTAAACCAGGCCCTGCATTTGGCTCTAAACCAGCAGCTGATAATGCCGGAAAAATCATTAATCCTGCTAATACGCAAACTAAGCAAGAAAGAATAACTACCCACATACTTGAGTTGGCAATACCTTTATTATCAGCTAAATAAGCGCTATAGGTGATATGAATACCTAAACCGATAGATAAAGAAAAGAACGCTAACCCTAATGCGTCTAATACACCTTGAGGGGTTAATTTATCAAAATCAGGATATAAAAAGAGTTTTAAGCCTTCAGATGAACCAGGTAAACTTATTCCAACAATAATCAGCAAAATCATAATGATAAATAATAATGGCATCATGATTTTTACTGCTTTTTCTAGTCCACGTTGAACACCCGCTAATACAACAAAGCACGTTAATCCTGCAAAGATGAGATGTGCTAAAATTGGCCATAATGGATGACTAATAAAGCGAGTGAAAATACCTGATAATTCAGAACTCTCTGTGATATTTAATTGGCCTGTTGCCGCCATTGCGGTATAGCCAATTGTCCAACCGCCTACAACACTATAAAAACTATAGATACACCACGAGCTGAATACACCAATCACACCAATAATTGCCCAATTACGGCCCATCATTTTCTTAAAAGCATTAACAGCTTCAGCATGGGTGCTGCTACCTAAAATATTTTCAGCAAGTAATACAGCAAGACCAATAATAAAACTGAATAATAAGAAAACGATAAGAAATGCACCACCGCCATTACTGGCTGCTACATAAGAGAATTTCCAAATAGCACCGATACCGATAGCGGAGCCCGCAGCGGCTAAGATATGGCCAAATCGAGAAGTCCATTGTTGACTCATTTCTCCTCCTGTTTTGTGTTATAGGTAGTAGAGGAGTTAATGACGAATAAAGCGTTAGAGCATATCATCCTTTTGGTGAACCAAGACATCATACAACACTCCTAAAAACGAATTTCACCAGCAGGAGATAATAAAAAAACCACCTGTCTGGTGGCTTAGCAAAACATGAATATGTGAAGCCACCTAGCTAAGTAATAGTAGGTTGAGGCTTAGTTGTCGATTATTGATATACACATTCATTTTTTTGCTCTTTATTTTAAATGGATAGCATCCGCAATACAGAATTAAGTTTAAAAATGCGTTGTTTGTCTTTATATCATAAAATTGAGCTAAATAAATCATTTTTTTTAAAACTCAATATCATTATTTTTATTTTATTAGTTTTTTGGTGCTAATAAGGATAAGGTTATAAGAATGCTATGAGTGAAATAGATATCGACAAAAATGTCGATATTGTCATTTTAATTCTTTTTCTTTATCTATCTCTTTGATTATTCTTTTAAAAGTATTTGGCATAGTTTGTGCTTATATAAAAGTTCTTTATGACTCTTTTACTCCCTAGTTAGGGGAAAGGATATCAAATGAACAAAATCAACTCCGTCTGTCCTTATTGTGGCGCTGGCTGCAAAATTAATCTTTGTGTCGAAAATGGAAAAATCATCAAAGCAGAAGGAGCTAATGGTGTGACTAACCAAGGTGAGCTTTGCTTAAAAGGACTTTATGGTTGGGATTTTCTTAATGACAATAAATTATTAACAGCCAGACTTCATGAACCAATGATCCGCCGTCAAAAAGGGGCTGATTTTGAAATAGTCAGTTGGGATGAGGCTATTCGTTTTACGGCACAAAAATTACAAGAAATTAAAGCGCAATATGGTGCTAAAGCCATTATGTGTACAGGTTCTTCTCGTGGTACTGGGAATGAAACTAATTTTGTTATGCAAAAATTTGCACGTGCTGTATTGGGTAATAATAATGTCGATTGTTGTGCTAGGGTATGTCATGGCCCTTCTGTTGCAGGCTTACAAGAGACATTAGGTAATGGCGCAATGAGTAATTCTATTGCGGATATTGAAGATTCTGATTGTTTATTTGTTTTTGGTTATAACTGTGCTGATTCTCACCCTATTGTTGCTCGTCGTGTTATTAAGGCGAAGCAAAAGGGGGCAAAAATAGTCGTTTGTGATCCTCGAAAAATTGAAACAGCAAAAATAGCAGATCAATATTTACCTTTAAAAAATGGCACCAATATGGCGTTGGTTAATGCATTTGCTTATACGCTGATTGATGAAGAACTTTATGATAAAAATTATGTTAATCAATATACAGAAGGCTTTGAAGAATATAAAAAACAATTAGAAAATTACAGTCCAGAAAATGTGCAAGAGATTGTTGGTATCCCAGCCATTGAAATTCGTAAAGCAATGCGCACTTATGCAAATGCCAAAACCGCGACCATTATGTGGGGTATGGGGGTAACGCAATTTGGTCAAGCTGTTGATGTGGTGAAAGGGTTATCTGGTCTAGCATTATTAACTGGAAATTTAGGTAAGCCACATGTTGGCGTTGCACCAGTACGTGGTCAAAATAATGTACAAGGTGCTTGTGATATGGGTGTATTACCTAATATGTTCCCTGGATATCAATCAGTCACTGATGAAGGTATTCGTAGCAAATTTGCTAGCGAATGGAATATTCCTTTTGAGCAACTTGATCCTGAAGTCGGTTATCGTATTACAGAAGTTCCTCATCTCGCCATTGAAGGAAAAGTCAAAGCGTATTACATCATGGGTGAAGACCCACTACAAACGGAAGCCGATTTAAGCTTAGTAAGAAAAGGTTTTGAGGCTCTTGATTTTGTCGTTGTACAAGATATTTTTATGACAAAAACAGCAGAGCAGGCTGATGTAATTTTACCATCTACTAGTTGGGGTGAACACGGTGGAATATTTACCTGTGCTGATAGAGGATTTCAACGTTTTGAAAAAGCCATTGACGCAAAAGGTAATGTTAAACGAGATTGGGAAATTATCAGTTTACTTGCGACGGAGATGGGTTATCCAATGTCTTATGCGAGTAATGAAGAAATTTGGGATGAAGTTAGAAGATTATGTCCTCTTTTCTTTGGTGCGACCTATAAAAAACTAGAAGGCCTCGCTCATATACAATGGCCATGTACTGATATTGATAGCGAAGGCACACCCTATCTATATTCAGGTAATCAATTTAATACACCATCAGGTAAAGGTAAATTATTTGCCACACAATGGCGACCACCTGCTGAATTACCTGATAACGATTATCCTATGATTTTATCTACAGTGCGTGAAGTGGGACATTACTCTTGTCGTTCAATGACTGGGAATTGTAAGGCTTTAGCCTCACTTGCTGATGAGCCTGGTTATGTTCAAATGCATCCGACTATTGCTAAAAAAGCGGGAATTCGTGACCAAGAAATTGTTTGGGTTGAGTCTCGCCGAGGTAAAGTGATGTCACGTTGCAATATCAATGAGACTATCAATGAACAAGCGATTTATATGACTTATCAATGGTGGATTGGTGCATGTAATGAATTGACCCAAGATAATCTTGATCCCATATCAAAAACGCCAGAGACTAAATATTGTGCAGCAAAAGTAACCAAAATTGATGACCAAAAATGGGCTGAAAGCCAAGTTGCACAGCATTATCACACAATGAGAAGTCATTTAATTGATTTAGTTGAAAAAGCACAACCTGCGAGTTATTAAGATTATATATAAGGAAAGCGGAGGTTGATATCCACCTCCGTTTTTTTATATAAATATTAATAAATGCACCATAGTTATATAAATAAATTTTTTATCTCCACAATTAATAAATATCCGTTAGTATTATACTCAATGAATATATAATCTAATTTTATTAAGGTGTGTGATGGAAAGAGGGAATGAGATTTTCGATTACTCCAATTTGATAGTAGGCCAAGCCTATACTAAGCAGAATGCTCTGGTAGCTGCAAATGTAGCGCCAATGATAATTAATAAAGAAATCACGGGAATCACGAGCTTCAAAAATTGCATTGTGCTGTTTGTCACTTTAGATAAAAGAAGTAAAGAAAAAAGCCAACAATATAATGATATTTTTCTTGATAATGGCAAAAAATTACATTGGGAATCTCAGAACTCTAACACTGTAACAAAACCTCATATGAAAAGAATTCTTTCTGGAGAGGATGTTATTTTATTTGTAAGAATACATGAAAAAATAAAAGGTAAAACACAACCTTTTATTTATATTGGACGATTACTATATATAAAACATGAAGGTAGTAAGCCAGTAAAAGTATTATATGATGTCGTTGATTATCAAAAGAGTCCAAATAAAGCATTGAATGCTATTTATGTTTGGGAAAACATAGATAATTCTAATATTCCTTCTGAGGAAAGTAAAAAAATATCCTCTATTTTAAAAAAAGAAAAATCAAGTTATCAAGGAAGAGTTATTGATGTTAAGAAGAAAAAAGCAATAGAGTTATATGCAATGAAAAGAGCAAGAGAAGATTATGAAAAACAAGGATTCAATGTCATAGATACCTCTTCGAATTGCCCCTATGATCTAGAGTGTCATAAAGATAATACCTTTAGACGTGTAGAAGTAAAAGGTACTACAACCGAAGGTAGTGCTGTTTATGTAACAAGTAATGAAGTAACGTCAGCTAATTCAAATGAATATGAAACTGATTTATATATTTTGAATAATATCGATATTTTATTACAAGAAAATAAAGAATATACGGCTGATGGAGGAACGGTAAGGTTGATAAAAAATTGGAAACCTAGTGCTGAAAATTTAGAAGCAACAGTATATCGCTATTATTTAAAAAAATAATGATGATAATTTATCATGAGTGATTATTATTTACATGAATGTAGTATAAGGAAGAGACAAAAAGCCTTATTCATTATTAAAGAACGCGACATTAGAAAAATTAGCTAGCAACGATATCTGGTTAAAGCAAACAGATGATAAAAAAATTATCGATGTGAGTTTAAATGCTGGTCAGTTAGCTATTTGCGGAGCTTATAATGATAAACATTTTGTTTCTTTAGCTCAGTATCTACATACTTATTGTCAGCATCTCGCTAAGCTATTTCCTTTTATTAAATTTTATCAGCAACAAGAATTTCATTGCACGCTATTAACAATCTTTAATCAATATGAGAAACTGTTTTACCAACAAAAATCAGTATTACTAACATGGTGTCAGCACATTGTTACTTTGTTTAATCAAATAAAAAGTATTGATGTTTTCTTTAATAAAATAGTATTAACTTCAAATGGTAGTGTGATATTAACGGGTGTTTCGCAAAAATTAGAATTATTTAGACAACAGGTTTATCAGCAAATACCTATCGATAATA
>NZ_LXEN01000073.1 GCF_001654855.1 Proteus myxofaciens ATCC 19692 | reverse complement strand
TTTTATCTGTGAGAGCTAAAGAGAAATTATTAATTAGTATATAATCCAATGATTAACTTACCATTTGGATTTTTTATTTAATGATGAATATGAAGTATCGTGCTGATATTGATGGTTTAAGAGCTATAGCTGTTCTACTTGTCATCTTTTTTCATATAGATAACCACTTAATTCCTTCTGGATTTATTGGTGTTGATATCTTTTTTGTTATTTCTGGCTTTTTAATTTCACTCATCATTAAAACCGCTTTATCACAAGGAAACTTCTCTTTTTGTGATTTTTATAATCGCCGATTATGGCGATTACAACCCGCTTATTTAGTTCTGTTGATAGCAGTGTTAGTGTTATCAGGCATTTTTTATCTACCTAATGACTATCTTGATATAACAAATAGTGAAAAATACGCTTCTGCTTTTCTATCAAACAAATATTTTGCAAGAGTAACAACCAGTTATGCTGGGCAAGACGCTCTATTTTTACCTCTTCTGCATACATGGTCTTTAGCAATAGAATGGCAGTGGTATCTCTTTTTACCTATTGCACTTTATGGCCTTCATAAGATAAATCATAAAATAAATCACTTTTATCCTATTGTATCTATTACTCTTATTTCTATTTTCTTAATGTTCTTTTATCAAAAAGATCAGCCTAAAAATTATTACTTCTTTAGTGCGCGAATTTTTGAATTTATGCTAGGTGTATGTGTTGCTTATCTTCCTAATTCGATAAAACTAAATAAAATTTTAAATCATATTATCAGTGTATTAGCGTTAGGCATTATTTTATGGATAGCATTTCAGCCTAATATGATGGTTGGTTACCCTAATATTAATACACTTTATGTCTGCATTTGTGTTGCACTTATTATTTATACAGGACAACAATCTAGTATTATTCAACGAATTCTTTCATTAAAACCTATTGTTATTATTGGGTTATTATCTTACTCACTCTATTTGTGGCATTGGCCTTTATTTGCAATAGCGCGATATGTCGGATTATTTGAAACGCTAGTACAAAAAGGAATAATACTGAGTGCGACATTATTATTAGCTATTTTTTCATATCGTTATATTGAGCGCCCCTTTAGAAGCAAACGTATAGCCTTTAAATATTCAATAACATGGTTACTTATTTTACCTATAGTCGGTGCATTAGGCCTTAATGCATTAAATGAAAGATATCACGGATTTGGGATGAGATTAGGGCAAAATTATGTCAATTTAGAACAAAAGCTCAATAAATATTCATATCCAAATCGAGAAAAATGTATGAATTTCCAAGCTTCTGATCCTAAAAAAATGTGCCATATTGGTGCTATTGATAGTTCTAAAAAAGCTTTTTTATTTGGTGATTCTCATGCCAATCATTTTTGGGGCTTTATGGATATTATAGGTAAAGATGCGGACTTAGATATTTATGCTCAAGCAACATCATCTTGTATTACATTGCCTAATATTTATCTTTATGATTGGTCAAATCATAAAAATGATATTTATCACCGTTGTTATTCGCAAACAATGCAATATTATCAACGAATTCAGCAGGAAAAATTTGATTATGTCATCTTGGCTCATGTTTGGAATAATTACGCATCAGACCATGTTATTAATAAAATCGGTGATGTTAGAACGGTTAATGAATCTCGTAAAAGAATTGAACGCGCAATGCGTGAAGCATTAGATATAATTGTATCGACAGGGGCTAAACCTGTTATTATTAAAACAATAAATCCTATGCCTTATGGGTTTATGACCTGCTTTTATGAAAATGCGAAATTAAGGAAAGATTTTGCTGATAATCGCTGTAATCCTGACAGTTATCAACCAGATGATAATAGTTGGTTTAGTCAGTTATTTACTCAATTAAAAATCGATTATCCAACATTAATTATTATCGATCCTAAAGATGTACAGTGTGATAAAACAAGTTGTTTAACAGATATTGATGGTGTGCCTGTTTATCGTGATGTAGGGCATATTACGGATTATGCATCGACATTATTTGGCATGATGTATATTAAACGCGAGAGTAATCCCTTAAAGCAATAATGATAAAAAAATGCCACTTATAAAAAACTCATAAGTGGCTTTATAAACATCACTAAATATTAGTGATCAAGCGAGACTGAATAGACATACTCAAGCTGTTTTAATGAACAATAAAACTCGGGAAGCGTAATTCTTTGACGAACTAAGAGTTTTATATTCACTTCTACCCGTTCTTTTTTAATATCACGAATAGTGAGATTCTCAACAACGTCTTTATTATTTTTAAGATATTCAATTAATAAAGGTACGCCACTCTCATGTGTAAATAACATTCGTACTTTTATCTTACCTAATCGTTGATTTCTCATCTGAAATAACACTACTTGTGGGCTAAGCTGAATTGCCATAAAAAAGAGAACGGTAACAATCATGGCATGCCAATAAAAACCAGAACCACAAGCAATACCTACGCCAGCTGAAGCCCAAACAATGGCTGCGGTAGTTAATCCTGAAATTGCATCATCACGGCGATGTAATATAACTCCAGCGCCTAAAAAGCCAACACCACTAATAATTTGTGCAGCAAGTCTCATTGGATCACTACGAATATTGTCAGAAATATTTGCATAATATTCAGCTGATTGAATAGAAACGATAGTTAATAAACAACTGGCGACAGCAATAATGACACAAGTTTTAAAGCCAACTGGCTTTCCTTTTGATTCGCGTTCTAAGCCAATGAGACCGCCTAAAATAAAGGCGGCCAATAATTTAGCAATACTTGAGAATGATAAAGGGCCAATAGAGTCAACAAACTGTATTAATGAATCCATGGTTTGCTCCTGACGATGGCTTATCCTTTATTTATTAACTATTAAGATGTTGTAATACCTTGTTGTTCTTTTTTATTTGCTTTCTTTTTAGAGACATCATCTTTAAAAAAGAAGATAAAGAATAAGGTTACAACAGCAGCAACAATAGCAGGATAGTGCCAGAATGTTGCCCATTGTGGTAAAGCTGCATCGCCTTTTTCTGTTACTGTGGAATTAAAGATTTCACCACAGATAGTTGAGGCAAATAATAAGCCCACACCATTGGAAACAATAAAACGTAAACCTTGTGCTTGTGCACGAATTTCAGGTTTTGCTTTACGGTCAACATATATATCACCAGCAGTAAAGAAGAAGTCCCAGCACAAACCTTGTAGCATTAATCCGATGACAATAAAGTAAAGGCCGGTATCCATTGCTGCATATGAGAAGAACATAGAGCGAATAATCCAGCTTACTGCACCTAATAATAATGTGATTTTAAATCCAAACTTCATTAAGAAAAATGATAGTAAGAACATAAAGATCACTTCACAGGCTATACCAATTTGCATAATAGACGCTGCATTATCAAAACCTAGCGCTTTAATAAAGACAGGGATATAAGCGGAATAAGCCGTTTTAGGGATCATTAAAATAAAGATGCTGAACATTAAGATTGCGAAATAGCGATCTTTAAATAATGAAAGTGCATCTAAACATAATATATCTCGTGTTGAGAACGGTTTCCCTTTGGCTTTCGGTGGTGTATTTGGCAACGTAAAGCAATAGAGACCTAATAATACGCCGACAGCAGAGGCGATATACCATGTCATCGTGCTACCAGAGAAGCCCATTTCTCCTAATATAAATCCGATAGCCATAAAACCAAACGTACCGAATACGCGAATAATAGGGAAATATTTTACGCCATTAATATGAGAGAAACTGATACTGTTTGATAGCGCGGTTGTTGGATAAAATAGTAAACCGATAATGAAAATAAGGAATAATGTCATACCGCTATTTTGTGCTTCAATAAATTGGGGAACACAAACAATGACGGCCGCATTAATTAAATGCAAGATACCCATAACTTTTTGTGACGCAAAGAATCTATCGGCGACCATTCCAATAAATAATGGTGAGATAATCGTTGCGACACCTAATAAAGCGTAGGCATTACCAATAATATGCGCCATACCATAAGAGCTTAATACCAGCCCCATAGTCATATTCCATGCCCCTTGCATGAAATATTGCACAAACATCATAATGAGTAAGCGAGAGGTTATTTTCATATCCATGAAAGTTGTGCTCTTAGTTTGTTTCTATTGTTAATCCGTCATAAGCAACACGGATATTATGAGGTGCACAAACCGCTTCTAATTCGTGATGAAGCAATTTGCCACTATGTGAGATATGTGACACAGCAATTTGTGTATCTTGATGTAAACAACCTTGTTGTTGTAATTTCTCTTTAGCGGCAAAAACAGTTTCAAGACTCATATGATTATTAGTACGATCTTGCCCGTTTAATCCATAAGTACATTCGAATACAACAATATCCAGTGGTTTATTTTCTAACCATTTCCATGTTAATTCAGGGAACCAACCTGAATCATGTCCATAGAAAATAGCTTTGCCATCTTTCTCAATATGATAAACATAACAAAGTTCCCATTTAGCATGATTGGCGAGTAATGGTGTTATTTTATAACCATTTCGTTCAACAGTAATAAAAGGGATTAAGCAGTGAAAAGCAAAACGTTCTTTACTGTAACCAGGTAATACTTCAATACACCCGTTAATAGCACGATCGTTGCCAAAAATATGAAGGGGATGATTAATTTCAAAACCATACCCTTCCATTCTGCTAAATAATTCGCCGACATTAAAATGATCAGGGTGAGTATGGGTAAATAGCAAGCTTTCGAAAAGCGTTGCATCCATATTGTCACGCATTAATTGATAACTAAATGTAGGTGAAACATCAATAAGCATTAACTCATCCACAATAGCAGAAGAGTGGGTTCTAATATTCTTCTCTGCTAATTCTCTTGCCTTTAGACAATGTTCACAACGGCAGAAAGGATTCGGTATGCCTTCAGAGGCTCCCGTTCCTAAAAAATGAAGTTTCATAAGAAGCCCCTATATTATTGTTTTATTTTGTTTTTTGAATATTTAAAAAAAATCTGGTGTTGTTTATCTACAAAGCATAGATTAATTTGAACGTTCCAATAATAGATTAGTAGGCAGTATTTGCCAATACTTGAGAGTAAAATCAGTGATCTTATTCAAATATTAATTTTTATCTTGTTGATATTTATGGTTAATTATTTTCTATTGTAATTCAATATTATTAATTTAATATATTTATAATTTGTCTATATTATAATCTAATTATGAATGGAACGTTCAAATCAATTATCGGTAGTAGAGATAATTAATTCAGGTATGCTAGTAAATGGGTAAATTGGGGTGAATAAGAGACATGGCGACAATAAAAGATATTGCAAAATTAGCTGGCGTTTCGCATGGAACTGTTTCTAATGTATTGAATAAACGCGGCAATGTTAGTGTAGAAAAAATTGAAGCAGTCTATCAAGCTGCGAAACAAATGGGATATCAATTAAATACACAAGCTCAGTTACTAAGAACTAATAAAAGCCATAAAATTGCCATATTATTACCTCAGTTAGTCTGTGAAAAATATTCAATATTCTTTAATTCATTAAGACAAACCCTCGCGCATTTTCCAGAAGTGACTTATGAATTATTTTTAACCGATTCATTAGAAACAGCGGAATTAGAAGCATTACAAAAGATAGCAGCAGGTGGTTATAAACAGGTTATAACAGTGAGTTGCTTAAAGGATGCGACTATTTATTTTGATACGTTAAAATTGCCACCTTCTCAGATTGCATTTATTTATCGGCGACCAAAAAATGCTCAGTGTTTCTTTACATTAGATTTTGTACAAGCGGCTAAGGCTATTTCACGACAAATTGCCAGCATCAGTGGCGAATTAGTAGGAATATTTACTGATAATTATCATTATTTAAATAGCCAGACATTTGTTGATGAATTACAAAATAAGCTAAAGAAAATAGCGCCAAATAAAAAGTGTGTTGTTCTTTGTGCTACTGATGAAGAGAGCTATAAAACAGCATTTGATTTTTTCTCTATGGAGAAAATCCCAGAGATTTTTATTGCAGAAGATATTGAAAAAGCTCGTTATTTAACGCAAGCCAACTATTTTGGTAGTTCGAGTGATTGTGCTCCTATTTTTACATTAAGTGATAATATTCCTTCTGTTTTAACAGGGTTATATTGCTTTCCGATGAATTATGCACAACTAGGATTAGAAGTTATTGATGAGTTAATGCAAGAAAAAGATGAACAAACGCTGAATGGCACTCAAAATATAACTTGTGTACATAATGTAAATGACCATCTTTATACCGCTTTGCCATTAGCCACTCATGTTGAAAAAGAAGATGCTAGTTTGAATTTGCTTATTTTACCTAGCCCTTCAACAAGTGCTTTAAAAAAGATCCTTCCTCATTTTTATCGTCAGACAGGAATTAAAGTCAATTTAGCAATACACCCTTATGATGAAGTTTATCAAATACTCGATCAATTACATTTGCATCCTTATTATGATTTATTGCGAATGGATATAGCATGTTTTCCTTGGTTTGCACAAAGAGTGTTACAGCCTTTAGATAAAATAGGCCATGGGTTAGCTGATCTATTAAAAAATTTTTCTTTACCTACTCAGCAAAAATTTGGCTTAGTTAATAATATTGCTTATGCCATGCCTTTTGATGCCAGTGCACAATTACTTTTCTATCGAAAAGATTTATTTGAAGATCCTATTTTAAAAAGAATGTATTACGAAAAAACAGGTGATGAATTAATCGTGCCGACAACATTCGAAGAATATGATCGAATAACACAATTTTTCACTGAAAACCATGAAGAAGGTAATTTATCAAGGCCGATGGGTGCATCAACGACATTAGGCAGTGCAGGCTTAATAGCGACTGAATATTTATTGCGCTATTACGAGCAAGGCGGGCGTCTTATTAATGAGGATGGAATACCTAAATTAATCATGCCACTTGCTGGTGATGTATTAAAAGAGTATTTGCATCAATTACCTATTACTGAAAATATTTATGGAAAATGGTGGAGTGAATCCGTAAAACAATTTGAGCAAGGCCATCTTGCTATGCTGATTGCGTATATGAATTTATTCAATGATGTTGCTCATACCAATATTGTTCCTAAAATTGGTTTTGCATCAGTGCCTGGTGGAGTTGCTCAATTGGGTGGTGGCGTATTAGGCGTTTCGCGTTATAGCGAGAAAGCACATTACGCAGAGCAATTTTATCGCTGGCTTTATTCACCAATGGTTATGGATCACCTGATTCTATTAGGTGGAAATAGTAATCATCAAAATTTTAGTCATAACCAAGAGGTAAGTCATCGTTACCCGTGGATGTCATTAGCATATCAAGAAATTAATAAAGGAATACGTGAGTCTTCAGCGCCTAATGGTAATTTATTTAATTTACGCAAAGCCGAGGTTATTATTGGCCAAGGTATCACTAATGTTATAAACCATATTATGACAATAGAAGAGACGATAGAATATATTAACCAGCGCCTATTAGATGATACTCAAGATGAGCGTTAATAAGCTATTTTTTTGCGAAGCAAGATAAAAATAAAAAGAGGGCATTTTATAGCCCTCTTTTTTATAATAAGAAGTACCAGATTTGCTTTACGCCAATGAGTTAGAAAAAATTAATGATTCAGATTTTTTAACAGTGTAAATGAATCTTTCACTCTCTCTTGTGTGACAATAAAGGCTCGTAATATCTCGTCAGAAGAATATCCTTTTGCAACAATTCCTAAAGATGTTGAGTTGATATCCCATGTTAAATCATGACGAGTCGTGTCACCTGCAAGATGTAAAGGCATTAACGGTGTTTTTACCCGAATAATCATGGGAGGAAATGTTAATGGCACTGTATTTTCAGCAACGAGTGATTTTGCTAAATGCATCGCACTAATTTGGATAGGTTGTAAAAATGGTAATAAACTATCATTAATTTGTGCACAATCTCCTAATGCATAAATATCTTTATCACTGCTTTGTAGATATTCATTCACAATAATTCCGCGTTGCGTTTTTAATCCTGCACATTGCGCTAACTGAATATTTGGCGTTAATCCTGTTGCAGCAATGACACAATCAACCGTTAATTGGTGCTGATGATTAAAAGTAGCTTTAATCCCATTTTCTGTTTGCTCTAATGAGGCGATAGGCGATTTTAAAAGTAAATGTACCCCAATATCGGCAAGACTTTTTTGCAAACGCCCACTTAAATCAGCGGGGAGAAGTGAAGATAATAATTGCCCTGAAATATCGCTTAGTGTGACGTCTTTGCCTGCGCGACTAAAATCCATTGCTAATTCTGTACCAATTAGCCCTGCACCTAAGATTAATATTCGCTTGGCTTGGTTGATCTGGGCTTGATAAGCACGATATTCCTGTTGGCTATTTAAGGTAAGCATTAACTGATTACCCGCAATAGAGGGACAATACGTTTTTGCTCCTATCGCTAAAACTAATTTATCATAGTGCCAGTTATCTCCTTGCTGGCTCTCAATAAGCTTCTCTACAGGATCTATATGAGTAATATGAGTGTAAGGATAAAGCGATAATTGATATTGTTGCGCAAATTCTGATGCCGTTTGCTTGGTTAAATCATCCGCTTGTTGAGATTGACTAATAACATGGCTGAGATCAGGCTTGTTATATTCATCAAGACTATCAGCTGCAATTAATGTAATAGCGATATCCGTATTTAATTTTCGGATACTTTTCACTAATTGGCGGGCTGCGAAGCCCGAACCAATAATAACGATACCGTGTTGGTATGTTTCTAGTTTCATTTTACTTCCTTCGCTAATTCATCAAAAACATCTTTTCCTAATGAACATTCAGGGCATAAAAATGAATCCGGAACTTCACTCCATGGTGTATTAGGTTGCACATTTTGAATTGGTTCACCGACAGCAGGATCGTAAATCCATTGGCAAACACTGCATTGCATACAAGGCCCTAAATCAGTCGTTGTATTAACCGATTCTGTATTAGGTGGTAATTCTATTGTTGGACGTTGTATTAACGGCGCTAAAGCCCAAAGACGCGCAATTTCTCGTCCATATTCACGACAGACTTCTTGTGCTTGCATATCAGGACGCCATTTTGTTTTTAGTGCTAACGCAGTTTCAAAACCAGCATCCATTAAGCGAGTTTGGATTCTATCAACAGCACCACCATTCCAGCCATAACTACCAAAAGCGGCAGCTTTTTTATTACGAAAACGTAAGCCTGTCATTTCTTCAAGCATGGCGGCAATTTTTGGCATCATGACATTATTCATTGTCGATGAGCCGACTAAAATACCTTTAGAGCGAAATGCACTAGTAATGATGTCATTTTTATCACTTTTGGCGACGTTATAGCTTTTTACAAACACATTAGGGTCAACTTCGTTAATTCCTTGTGCGATTGCATCTGCCATCATTCGTGTATTGTTTGACATGGTATCGTAAAAAATAGTAATACGGTCTTCTTGATAGTCAGCAGCCCATTTTAGATATAATTCAATAATTTGTGTTGGATTATCACGCCAAACTACACCATGCGATGTCGCAATCATATCGACAGGTAAATTAAAGCCAAGGATTTCATTAATTTTAGGAGTAACAAGACGACTAAAAGGAGTCAAGATATTGGCATAATAGCGCTGACATTGTTCAAAAAGTTCAGTTTGATCAACTTCATCGTTAAATAAACGCTCATCACAATAGTGCTGACCAAAGGCATCATTACTGAATAAAATAGCATCACCTGTAAGATAGGTCATCATGCTGTCAGGCCAATGTAGCATTGGTGTCTCGACAAAAATCAGTTGCTTATCATTGCCAATATCTAATGTATCGCCTGTTTTAACAATATTAAAATTCCATTCTGGATGATGATGATGACCATTAATTGAATCAATCGCATTAGCAGTGCAATAAATGGGTGTGTTAGGAATAAACGACATTAATTCGGTGAGTGCGCCAGCATGATCTTCTTCAGCATGATTAATAATAATGTAATCGATATCATTGAGGTTGATCTGCGTGCGTAGATTTTGCACAAATTCTCGACTGAATTTATGGTCAACTGTATCAATAAGTACTTTTTTTTCCTCACAAATCAAATAGCTATTATAGCTACTACCTAATAATGTTTTATATTCAGTGCCATGAAAATCACGTACTTCCCAATCTCTTTGTCCAACCCAATTAACATTATTTTTAACATGAATAGCCATTGTGTGATTCCTTTTGATTAATCTTTAATAGTGATATGTATTTATATAATCAATAAGCGTGCCAACTTTTATCTAATTGTTTTTATAGTGTTTTTATAATTCATGAATAACTAGTGTGTTAAAATGACTATCTTTTTCATGTCAAAATGACCACAATAAGAGTCAATATGACTATGGGGTAAATGATGGGATTTTCAGTAGAAGTATTAGCCAAAATTGCGATTGAATTACAACAAGATGTCGGTCATCAAGATAGATTTCAAAGATTAATAACCACACTTAGGCAAGTGCTTCATTGTGATGCGGCAGCGTTACTACGTTATGAACCTCATCAGTTTATTCCATTAGCGATTGATGGTTTAGTCTCTGATGTATTAGGGCGACGCTTTTTACTTGAAGGACATCCTCGTCTTGAAACGATTGCTCGTGCTGGAGATGTAGTTCGTTTTCCTGCTGATAGTGATTTACCAGACCCTTACGATGGTCTTATTCCAAATAGTGAACATTTAAAAGTTCATGCCTGTATTGGTTTACCTTTATTTGCAGGGCAAGACTTAATTGGTGCATTAACGTTAGATGGAATGAATCCTCATCAATTTGATAATTTTAGTGATGAAGAATTACGCTTAATTGCAGCATTAACTGCGGGGGCTTTAAATAATGCATTATTGATTGAGCAACTCGAAAATCAAAATATGTTATTTACCCCAAAAAACAGTTTCAAATCGACGGCAAAAACAGAAATTATTGGTTTATCGCCTGCTATGCAACAGCTCAAAAAAGAAATAGAGATTGTTGCTAACGCTGATATGAATATTTTAGTCAGTGGTGAAACAGGAACGGGTAAAGAGCTGGTAGTGAAAGCAATTCATGAAACGTCACTTCGTGCAGATAATCCGTTAGTCTATTTAAATTGCGCAGCATTACCTGAAAGTGTGGCCGAAAGTGAATTATTTGGTCATGTAAAAGGCGCATTTACGGGGGCTATTAGCCATCGTAGCGGTAAATTTGAAATGGCGGATAAAGGCAGTTTATTTCTTGATGAAATAGGGGAGCTGTCACTTTCACTTCAAGCAAAATTATTACGAGTATTACAATATGGTGATATCCAGCGTATCGGTGATGATCGTAATTTACGGGTCAATGTGCGAGTCTTAGCTGCGACGAATCGTGATTTATGGGAAGATGTATTAGCCGGACATTTTCGTGCCGATCTTTTTCACCGTTTAAGTATTTTCCCTTTACATGTTCCACCATTACGAGAGCGTAATGATGATATTATTTTATTAGCAGGTTATTTCTGTGAACAATACCGCCAGCGTTTTGGGTTATCACAGGTGGTCGTTAGCCCTGAATTGCGTTTATATTTATTGCATTATACATGGCCTGGTAATGTGCGTGAATTAGAGCATACTATTCATCGTGCTATTGTTTTAGCAAGAGCGAGTAGCAAATCTGATAGCGTGATATTGCAAGTTAGTCATTTTGCATTAGGGACGCAAGAGCAACCTAAAATATCAACAGAAATATTCACGACTCAAGCACAAAATTTAAAAGAAGCGACAGATAAATTTCAGCGAAATATGATTCAACAGGCTTTGTTGAATAATAATCATAATTGGGCTGCGACAGCGCGAGAATTATCATTAGATCCTGCTAATTTACGTCGTTTAACAAAGCGATTAGGACTGAAATAATTATCTACTATACAAATAAAAAGGTAATTTGGGGCGTGATCCAAATTACCTTAATGATTATATTAGGGCAGATTTAATAATTATTTTCTGAAAGCATTCACCGTGATGGTTACCAGTTCTGTTAATAGACTATAAAATTGGCTATACCCGCTCATTTTTACACTATTTAGATAATGAGGGAGCCACGTATTTAAGTAATGAGTTAATAATTTATTAACTGCATCTTCTCTTTTTTTAGACGCTAATGTTGCCACTTGGAATAACACTAAACCGATACTCTCGATAGAGTTAGGAAAATCATCTTTTGATTTAAATTGTTCACATTTTAAATATTCAATTAATCTACAAGTAAGCTCACTTTGTGGTATATCATCAAGTTTTAAATACAATGTATTGTTAGGTAAAGCAGGTAACAAATTATTAATTTCAATAAAAAGATGTTGCCATTGTTTTTTTAATTGGCTCATATCTGCTGAAGCCGCTTTTATTATGTCTTCACAAAGTTGACTATTGATTTTACAAGGCCACTGTGTTGCAAAATCTCCTGTTTTAAAAAAACGAATTGCAGTTTTATTGATGTCATCATCAGGAGGAAATAAATAACACATTCCCAATAAATTAAATGCAGCGGCATAATAAGAAAGCTTGCTCATTTTATGAGGTATTCCTTTCACTAAATTTTATCTTTGATTTTATTTTTATTATTAAGTTAGCTTATTTAATGAATAGAATAGAAAACATAGCGCAACATAAAATCAGCAATAATGGCAATGATACAACCTATAATAAATAAGGTATGGTTAGGCTTAGGTTGATTTTTTTGTTTTAACTGTTTCACAATACTATATCCACAGATAAAGACAGCAAATACGGCTAGTACCCAACACATTGCGCGTAATGTACCAATAGAATAGTAAACATCAATGGGTGATAAAGGGAATGTCACCGATGTTTGACTATAACGTGTACTTGTTAAATATTGCTCATAAATTGGTTGATATAAAAGTCGTCCTATTAGGCTTATTGCCATAATAGACCAGAGTTGCCACTGGTTACGTATGGATAATGTTTGTTGTGGTATATCAATACCTACTTTATGACCAATGCACTCGAGTATTTTTATTAATAAGAAAAATAGCGCAGAGCCTAATGTGAGCATGGCACCAAAAAACATCACATAGGTATTGTTATCCATCCACGTCAGTATTGAAGTATGGCGATAAATAGATGCCATGCAATAAATATCAAAAAGCCCAATCAGAATACTGCTACTTAATAACAGTATAGAAAGTTTTCGAGTACGCCATAACCATAAAAAAGTGAGCCCTAAGCTACCAACAAAAATAGCAGTCACGGCAACTTCACGGCTTAGCCATGATGAAAATACATTTCTAATCGCATTAGGGGCATTTAATGGCACACCTAAATGAGTAATAGATGCAATTGAGCCTAATCCTGCTAATCCGCAAATAATGAGTAGCGCTAGCAACATAACGCGATAATAACTTTCTGCATTAAGAGTATGAGAAAGGCGACGAGCAAATAACCCCGTCATTAATGCTAACCCTATTGTGGCATTCATCATAAAGGTGAAAATTAATAGCGACCATTCATTCATTTTGTTTCTCCTTTATGGCTAATACCGTCGTTATTTGCTCCTTGGTGTGGACTAATCACTAAATTAGGATGCGTGATATTAGGATCAGGCAATCCCGTGACATAATCGACATTGCCATAACGTTTACGTAATTCATCAATAGGGCCACATTGAATAGCGCCTAAAGGGCATGTTGCAACACAAACAGGTTGTTCACCTTTTAATTGCAAATCGATACAAAAATCGCATTTTGACATTTGTTTTGTGTTTGGATTCATTTGCGGTGCGCCATAAGGACAAGACCATGCACAAGCACCACACCCGACACATTTATCGGTATTCACCATGACAATGCCGTCACCTTCACGCTTATGCATCGCGGTTGTTGGGCAATTTTTCACACAAACAGGATCAGCACAGTGATTACACGAAATAGATAAGGTATAAGCAAAAACATTATTAATCAGTGCACCTTTTGTATTGCGAATATAGCCACCGCCGGTAATTTCATATACACGGCGAAATTTACGTCCCACATCAAGATTATTTTTATCTTTACATGCCACTTGGCAAGCTTTACAGCCTGAACAACGGGCACTATCGATATAAAAACCTAATTGTTTTTCGCTAATTGCTGGGTACTCAATAAATTTACTCATGCTTTTTCTACCTCAACCAATAGAGTTTGGTGAGCATTGCCATGCGCCATTGCAGTGCGACGAGATGAGGTTAAGACGTTGGCACATCCTCCTTGATCGATACCATTTTTATCAGGTTGCCACCACGCACCGGCTTGTAATGCCACAACGCCAGGCATAATGCGCTGAGTTAATTTAGCGGGGATCATGGTGATCCCTCTGTCGTTATAAACTTTGACTTTATCGCCTTCGCTGATCTTTCTTTCTTGAGCATCTAATGGGTTGATCCACAATTCTTGGCGTTGCACTTCTTGTAGCCAAGGATTGGCAAATTGTGTTGAGTTAGCACGATTACGTCCTTTCCATGTAATAAGCTGGAGAGGATAGTGTGCTGTTAAGGTATCTTCAGGCCCTTCAATCGCTGGCACATAGTGTGATAGTGCAGGAATATCGACATTATTCATGTCATACAAGCGTTTAGAGAAAATTTCGATTTTCCCTGATGGCGTTGGAAAGGGATTTTTGTCAATATCTTGAATATTTTTCTCAAACGCGACATTTTGAGGATGAGGACGTTGTTTTAATAGATGACGGCGTTTAATTAATAACTCATCAAAAGTCGGAATACCGTCTTCAGGGCGTTTTTGGCTGGCATCATTAACTAAATATTCAATCCAATCTTTGTCGGTTTTTTTACCTTCACTAAATTGTTCACCAACGCCAATTTTATCGGCAACTTCACGTAACCAATCATAGTCAGTGCGTCGCTCAAATTCAGGTTCGATAACTTTTTCTGAAAGAATAATGTAATCGCCATAGCTCCAAGTACCACCAATATTCCAGCGCTCTAAAAAACTTGTTTCTGGTAATAAAATATCGGCAAATTTTGCACTTGGGGTTAAATACAGATCACTACAGACAATAAATTCTACTTTCGATTCATCCTCAAGTATCTTAGCAGCATGAAGAATATCGGTGTTTTGATTCGCCATGTAGTTACCCGCCATGGAGAAAATCATTTTGATTTCAGTTTCTAACTTTTCTGCATTGAGTAAGCCATTTTGTGGCGTAACGAGTGTTTTATCTTCACAAGCTTGTACCCAGTTGGTGATATTAATTTTGGTTTTGACAGGGTTTGTTAATAAACTCGGTCCTGCAATGGTTTTACGTAATTCAGTATTTAACGCCATACCATAACCTGCAGCCCAACCACCACGCACACCGACATTACCTGTGATAGTGGCTAATAGTGTTGCACCACGGGCTGTACGTTCACCGCAGATATGACGCTGAGGTCCCCAGCCTTGTATTAATGCAGCCGGTTTTGTTGAGGCATATTCACGGGCTAATTGGCGAATAGTATCAGCAGGGACTTTAGTGATAGTTTCAGCCCATTCTGGGGTTTTCTTAATACCGTCTTTTTTACCCATTAAATAGGCGACAAGCGACTCATTTTCACCTACACCTGCTGGCATTTGGTGTTCATCAAACCCTATCGTGTATTTATCAATAAACGCTTTATCATGACGATTTTCACTGACGATAACATACATCATGGCATCCATCATGGCATTATCAGTAGTCGGTAAAAGCGGTATCCATTGATCTGCAAGCGATGAGGCAGTATCAGAATAACGAGGATCGACAACAATAAATTTGGTGCCGTTTGTCTTCATTTTCTGAAAATAATGATTAGAGTGACCAAAAATCGTTTCATTAGGATTATGGCCCCATAAAATGACTAATGGCGTATTTTCTAGTGTATCTAGAGTGCTACCACTGGCCGCTGTTCCATAGGTATAAGGTGTGACTGCGAGTGTATTGCCATTACTGACAGAGTGATAGTTTTCAAGAAATCCTCCTGTAAGATTAAATAAACGGCGTAGCATATTCGCGCCAGAGAATATGCCACCTGTTACACCGGTACTTAGGCTAACAAAGCGTGAAGAAGGGCCATATTGCTGATTAATTCGTTGCATATTATCGGCAATAATCGTAGTGGCTTCATCCCATGTAATACGTTCAAAGTGACCTTCACCGCGTTTTCCAACTCGCTTCATTGGATATTTTAAACGATCAGGATGATAGACAAATTTTCGATAGCCACGGCCTCTTACACAGGCTCTCATAATAGGCATTTCTTCATCTAAATCGGCATCAGGACGCGTACTAATACGGGTGACTTTGCCATCTTTAACATGAGCTCGAATATCGCATTTTCCACCGCAGTCAAAACTACTACAGGTTGAAACGACACGCTCTGTGTCTTCTTGATTATATGCTAATGGTGTCGAAATAAGAGACTCTGGTGTTGTCGCAATTGATTTCGAGGTGAGAAAAGGTAGTGTCACTAAAGCAGAACTTGCTTGTAAAAAATGGCGACGGCTGACCTTATTAACTCTATTTTTTATATCATTATTGTGATCGGACTGATTGCTCATATTGAACGCTACCTTAAACATAATAGACGGAACCGATATACCCGATACTTGATATAAAAAACGCGTATTTTCTCAGTGATGAATAAAGGGAATGTCTGGTTTCCGCTGCATTATTATTGAATGCATAGACAATGACAGAACGTCCGAAATAACGTCTGTGAAGGGGATAGTAGAGGATTAATAGTGTGTCAACATTCTAAAACCAGACAACGAGATTTGAATTTCGGCCTATTTATTGACAGTGTTAAAAACACGTTTTTTGATTGTTAATGGCGTTGTATAAATAGATATCATAAAGGTTTAAATTTGCGCTAAGTCAGTTTCGATATATTAATATTTATATAGCGAATTTAAACACATAACTTCAATTTGCTAATGTGCCCTAATAGTAGCAACTGCTATATTAATAAACATAAAAAATGACAAGAGAGCGATTTTATTGTGAGAAATATCCCTTTAAAAAGCGTTGATTCCCTTGAGAGAGATGTTATTGCGCTGGGTACAGACTATTTACCAAATACGTTGTTAGAAACACATCAACATCGTCGTGCGCAATTTTTATACCCTGCAACAGGGTTAATTGAAGTGAGTACAAATGATGGTGAGTGGGTTATTCCGCCTTCTTGTGGTGTGTGGATCCCTCCTGAAACTGGCCATGAAACACGTATGCTTGATGTGAGCACTCGCAGTTTATATATTGAGCCAAAGGCCGCGCCACGTAATAGTAAACAATGCGAGGTACTTAGTGTTTCGCCACTATTTCGACAATTACTTCTTGAAGCGGTCGATATTCCTGCAAAATATGATAAACAAGGGCGTGATGGTATTTTAATGCAGTTAATCTTATCTGAATTAGCAAATGCCAAACCGTTGCCTTTTTTTGCCCCTATTCCTCAAGATGCTAAGTTAGCAAAATTATGTCGGGATTTTATTCGTGATCCCAAAATAGACTCATTACCTCAACAATGGGCTGAAAAATTGCATAAAAGTGAGCGCTCATTTAGTCGTTATTTTCGCCAGCAAACAGGTATGTCTTTTTCGCAATGGCGCCAGCAAGTGTGTCTACTAAATTCACTCACACAAATCTTATCAGGGAGTAGTATTACAGAAATTGCGTTTGATTTGGGTTATAACAGTGCGGGTTCATTCTCGACGATGTTTAAAAAACAGATGGGGCAATCACCTTCGCATTTTAGTCTTGATGGATTAGATATCGATCAATTTTGATGAAAATGAGTAAAAATAGGTACCTTATTGAATACCTATTCTTTTATGAATTATAGCGACTTAAGCGATATGTTTACGTGTTGAATGACGTAAATAATAAGGTAAAAAGACTAAACTGAGTGCGGTAATAGTGGCTGTTGCGATTAATACCACTAAAAATGACTGCTCAAAAGCACTATTCGCGTGTGAGACTAATAATGTTGACGCTGAGTCTGGTAATTTACTTGCAACAATCAAAGCTTCATCTAGGCTATCGTAAACAATATCACTGACAGATAGCGAATCAGGTAGCGTGAGTTTTAAGGTGTAAATGGTACTCATTAAACTCCCCATAAACGTGACACCAATAACATTACCTAGCTCATAAGCCACATCTTCTATTGATGCCGCCATACCGGCTTGATTATCAGCAACGCTGAGCATAATAGATGTCGCTGCTGTGGTAAAAATAATACCTAACCCAAACCCAATTAGAAATAAACTCCCGATTAACACACTGGATGAAAACGTTTGGTAAACCGCGATTAACCAAAGATTACCGGCTAATGTAATTGCAAAGCCTGCAATAATAAGGCGAATTTCGCCAAGGCGTGCTAAGAAATAACCCGCTAATGGCGATGCTAAGACAGAGCCAATCGGAATAGGCAAAATCACTAATGCAGCTTGTAACGGTGTAAAACCTGCGACTAATTGTAAACGTTGACTGAGTAATAGTTCGATGCCAACAATAATCACCATAGAAAGCACTGCCATTAAAATACCAATGCTAAAAAATCGATTTTTAAATAGTCGAAAATCAATCATAGGGTGAGTTTGCTTTTTCTGGCGTAAAGCAAAAAGGGTTAAAAAGAATGTTGCTATTATTGTTGCAATTAATGCATAGCTCCACTCAATATAAGGCTTACCGATCTCTTTTAAAGCATAAATTGCACTGACTAAGCCAATAAGAACCAGCAATGAACTGAAATAATCTATTTTGAATTTACCATGACCTGCAAAGCTTGGAATAAGCCAAATAGAGAAAGGTAGAACCAAAATAACAATGGGAACATTAATTAAAAAAACAGAACCCCACCAGAAGTTATTCAGTAAAATTCCACCAATCAGAGGACCTAATGCTGCACCGCCTGATGCAACCGCAGACCAAATACCAATAGCTACCGCTCTTTCTTGTGGATTATTAAATACTTGGCGAATAATCGATAGTGTTGCTGGCATACTCATTGCCGCACCGATAGCTAAAAAACCTCGAGAAGCAATTAATGTTGTTGCTGTGGGTGAAAATGCCGCACAAAGTGATGCAATAGCAAATAAAGGAAGCCCACAAATAAATAACGTTTTATGACCGATTCTATCGGTTAACATACCTGTTGCAGGCAATAAACCTGCCATTATCAATGGATAAGCATTCATTATCCATAATTTTTCAGAGGCACTTGCGTTTAGGTCGTGAGTCAACCGTGGTAATGCGGTATAAAGCACAGTGACATCGACGACTATGAGAAACAACATGCTAGATACCAGAAGTAATACTATCCAACGTTTATAATCTCTTATCATATAATTCTCAGTTATTATCATATCTATTATTTTACTACTTACTGCTATAATATAAATCCATACGGACGTATTGAAAAGAGGTTTTTTTAAATGGGACGCCAACGAACGATTGACAGAGATAAACTACTTGATGCAATTTTTGACATTGTTATGGAGCAAGGGGCTGCGGCTTTAACCATTGATACTGTTGCAAAAAAAATGGGCATTTCTAAAGGTGGTGTGCAATATTGTTTTAGTAGTAAAGAGGCCATGATTGATGCCATGTTTGAACATTGGGAAGGTCATTATGAAACCCGTTTTAATGAAGTGATTAAAAACGATAACTCACCAGTAACACGTGTTAAAGCGCATATTCACGCAACCCACAATCACGATAAAGTCTCTTTTGCTAAAGGTGCAAGCTTAATGGCCGCACTATTACAAACGCCAGAATATTTAAAAAGCACCAAAGAGTGGTATCACGAACGATTAGAAGGGTTAGATATGTCAACAGAAGAAGGTAAACGTGCAAGGCTTGCCTTTTTAGCGACAGAAGGTAGTTTTTTACTGCGTTATTTTGGTTTAATGGATATTGATGATAATGAATGGCAATCAATATTTGAAGATATTGATTCAATGCTTAACCAATCTAAATCGAAGCTATAAAAAAAGCATGTCGTGAATCATTTCAACGACATGCTTTATATCAATATTAGAGTGATTTAATTAGTAGTACATCGCAATTAATTTATCATCAAGCTCTTTAACTTCAACGGGGGTATCGAAAATATCCTCGATAATCTCTGATTTCATGATTTCTCTAGGAGAGCCGTGATAATAGAGTTTTCCGTTACGCATGGCTAAAATATAGTCAGAATAAACAGAAGCAAAGTTGATGTCATGAATCACAATAATAATCGTTTTTCCTAGCTCATCAGCAGCTTTTCGCAGTAGTTTCATCATGATCACAGCATGTTTCATGTCGAGATTATTTAATGGTTCATCAAGCATGACATATTCTGTATTTTGGCATAACACCATCGCAACATAAGTACGTTGGCGTTGTCCACCTGATAACTCATCAAGATAGCGGTGACGAAACTCTGATAAGTTGAGAAAGTCTAAGGATTCATCAATAATTTTTTTATCATCAAGTGTTAGACGCCCTTTAGAATAAGGATAGCGGCCAAAACCAACGAGCTCTTCAACAGTAAGACGACTTACAAATTGGTTTTCTTGACGAAGAATAGAAAGATTTCTGGCTAATATATCGCTATCTGTTGTGGCGACATCCATTCCGTTGACATTTACGCTACCGCTTTCTGGTACTAATAAGCGACCAATGACAGACAGTAATGTTGATTTACCTGCACCATTAGGGCCGATAATGGATGTGATACCACCACGCTGAATGGTTGTCGTAATATCATCAAGTACGGCAACATCTTGATAGCATTTGGATATTTTGCTGATTTCAATCATGTTAAAGTCTTCTTAAAACCAAATAGATAAAGAACATACCACCAATAAATTCAATCACAACAGAAAGCGTACCTGTCATTTTTAAGCCATATTCTAAAATAAGCTGTCCACCAATTAAGGCAATGGTTCCTAGTAAAAAAGCCACAGGCATCAGAAAGCGATGTTGGCTACTGCCACTCACATGATAAGCAAGGTTTGCGACAATCAACCCTAAAAAGGTTAAAGGACCAACTAAAGCTGTTGAAACGGCAACAAGTACTGAAATCAGCAGTAAAATATAGGTTGTTTGTTTACGATAATTAATGCCTAAATTTATTGCATTAGCTTGACCCAGCGCCATAACATCAAAGCAATAACGCTTGCGCCAAAGTAAAATACCCACCACAGCAATAATAGCTAATGCGCAAAAAATAAGATCAGGTGTTGCTCGTGTAAAAGTAGCAAACATACGGCCTTGTAAAATGGAGAACTCGTTAGGATCCATTAAACGCTGTAATAAGGTTGCTGAACTTCTAAAAAGCGTGCCTAAGATAATCCCTATCATCAAGACGAGATTGATATTAAAGCGCACTGAGCTAAATAACCAACGATAGAGTAAAACCGAAAAGAGAACTAAGAGCGCTGATTCAATAAAGAATTTAGCGATATTTATCATCCATGTTGCGGGTAAATCGCTTTCAAAGAAAATAAATAGCGTCTGTAATAACACAAACAATGCCTCTAACCCCATAAGAGAAGGGGTTAGAATTCGGTTATTTGCAATTGTTTGAAATAGGATAGTTGATACACCAGCAGCAAAAGCAACAATTATCATGGTGAGGATAATATAAGCGCGGTGAGTCAGAATATAAGAGATATTACCGTTAAGATTAATCGTCATAAATAGAGCAATAGCGATTAATGATGCACCGAGTAATAGCCATATTCTAGCCATCGGTGAAAAATATTTTTTCTCATGACCAATAGCATTAGTGCATTTGCTGATAGTTGATGAATTAACTTTTTGCATAACGTTGCTGCTTTAATAATAAGAAAAGGAAAATAACAGCACCGACTGCGCCTAAAATCACGCTGGCTGGAATTTCAAATGGATAGCGAATTAGGCGTCCAATCACATCACAGAGCAACACGATAGCGCCACCACTTAAACAAACCCAAGGGATTGTTTTGCGAATATTGTCGCCCATGACTAAGCTTACGAGATTAGGCACGATTAACCCAAGGAAAGGTAGTGCACCCACAACAGAAACGACAACACCACTAATTAACGCGATAATAGAAAGACCAATTATCATCACTTTACGGTAATTTAAACCCACGTTAATTGAGAATTCGCGCCCCATTCCTGCAACCGTGAAACTATCGGCTACCCAGCATGCCATTAGCGCTAAAACGCCAACTAGCCAAAGAAGTTCATAGCGCCCTTGTAAAATGCTAGAAAAATCACCACTCGTCCACGCATCTAATGATTGTAATAAGTCGAAATAGACGGCTAAAAAGATAGTTAAAGCCCCAATAACAGCACTAAGCATAATGCCAACTAAAGGAACAATGAGCGCTGATTTTAATGTAATTTTTTGCAACAACATCATAAATAAAATGGTGCCCAATAACGCAAAAACAGTTGCTACCAGCATTTTTGTAAAAATACCCGCAGCAGGAAACAGCAGCATGACAACGAGTAAGCCTAAGCTTGCTGATTGTGTGGTTCCTGCAAGTGAGGGTTCAACAAAGCGGTTTTGCGTGAGTAATTGCATAATTAAACCCGCAACACTAATCGCACCACCTGCGAGTAATAATGATAGAGTTCTTGGAACACGGCTGATAAAAAAGATATCGCGCATTTCGGGATCAGAAAAAAGCGAAGCAGGAGTAATATCTCCTGCGCCGATAAATAGACTGATCATTGAGAGGATAGCAATAACGCCTATCCCCAATGACAAATGGAACGTTTTCATTCAGTTACTTTTATTTTTTGTTATCCAAAGCTTGATTAATGGTATCCATTAAATTTGAATAAGTTTGGATCCCACCTGAAATGTAAATTGAATTGGCATCAAGATAGATGATTTGATCTTTATTCCAAGCACTTACTTTTCTTACTAAAGCGTTGTCTAACACTTCTTTAGCGGGTTTTGAATCTTCACGACCAATCGCTGCATCACGGTCAATAACAAACATCCAGTCAGGATTGAGTTTTAGTAATAACTCAGAGTTAACGATGTTGCCGTGTGCGCCTGGGCTATCGAATTCATAAGCAGGTTTGAAACCAAGTACATCATAGATAAAGCCAAAGCGTGAACCTGGGCCATATGCTGAAATTTTACCACCACTGACTAGCACAACCATTGCTGTACCTGCATCTGGTGTTTTAGTTTTAACAGTATCAATTTTGCTATTGAAGTCAGCGAGTAATTTTTTCGCTTGTTCTTCTTTACCAAAGATTTGACCTAATTCTGTTGTGCGCTCTGTCAGGCTATCGATAAAGTGCTTGCTATCGATATCCATAGAAATTGTTGGTGCAATTTCACTTAACTTTGGATAAACATCACGAGCACGGCTACCACCTAAAATTAAATCAGGAGCAGTATTACTTAACTGTTCATAATTAGGCTCAAATAATCCGCCTTCATTCGTATATTTGCTGCTATCAGAATATTTAGATAAGAACTTAGGTAAGTGAACGTTAGTTTGTGGAAGGCCAACAATAGGCACATCTAATGCATCAATAATATCAAGTGTTTCCATATTCATCACAACCGTTTTTTTAGGATGTGCTGGAATTTCAGTTTTTCCTTGAGCATGTTCAATCGTGAGGGTTTGTTTCTCAGTAGATTGCGTTGTTGATGTATCTTGTGCGTTATCACAACCGGCGATAACAAGCGAAGAAAGGAGTAAAAACAGTGGGCTTAGTGACTTTTTAAACATATTCTTTCCCATATTGTTTGTTGCAACATGAAATACACAATTTCTGATGTGAGTGGTTCAAATAGTAAGAGCCACAAAGAAACTCATGATAACACCAAAATCATAAAGAATAATGATACTAATTCACATTCTCATAATAATAAAGGATTAACTTTCCTAAATGGGTTGTTTTTTGAGAGAGATCATGGGTTGAAAGACGAAGGATAAGATTTGAGATGATTTTCTGGTCTTTTAAAGAATGGTGAAGATTATTTACTCAATTTGTGAAGGGCGTCAAAAGAGCAAGTCAATAAGAGACAACTATTCTCCTCTAAGAAATATCGCTAACTACTCTCATTACGTATACTGAATTCAAGCAGAAACAATCTTATTTTTAATTTCAGTTCGGTTTCTGTACTGACACAGTAATGAATGCGCAAGAGACGGTATGATTTATCTCTATAGCAAATTTCAAGAGGATTTTATGCAAAAAAAATATATCTATCTATTTTGCTCTGCTGGCATGTCTACATCGCTTCTCGTGACTAAAATGCGTGCACAAGCAGAAAAATACGATGTTCCTGTTGTGATTGAAGCATTTCCAGAAACACTCGCCGCACAAAAAGGACAAGAAGCAGATTTAATTTTGTTAGGTCCACAAATTAGTTGGATGCTCCCTGATATTCAAAAGTTACTACCTAATAAACCCGTCGAAGTAATCGACTCTTTATTATATGGCAAAGTGGATGGTTTAGGCGTGCTAAAAGCCGCCGTAGCATCCATTAAAAAAGCAGCAGAAACAACCTATTAAAATTTTTATTTTTTTATCTTTTTATATTCCAGTCAAAGAGCGAATTTTTTAGCTAGCCGCGTTATTAGTGGCATTTTAAGGGTATTTTTCTATGAGTAAGGTCATCGGTTCACTTGAAAAGGTACTCCTTCCTTTTGCTGTTAAAATAGGAAAGCAACCTCATGTTAATGCGATTAAAAATGGATTTATCCGTTTAATGCCATTAACACTTGCAGGCGCCATGTTTGTACTTATCAATAATGTTTTTCTTAGTTTTGGTGAAGGTTCTTTTTTCTACTCTCTCGGAGTTCGTCTTGATGCATCAACGATAGAGACACTCAATGGTTTTAAAGCGATTGGCGGTAATGTTTATAATGGTACATTAGGGATAATGTCGCTAATGACCCCCTTTTTTATCGGCATGGCATTAGCAGAAGAGCGCAAGGTTGACTCTATTGCTGCAGGGTTATTAGCTATTGCTGCCTTTATGACAGTCACACCTTATGATGCTGGTGGCGCTTATGCAGTTGGTGCCAATTGGCTTGGTGGCGCTAATATCATATCAGGGATTATTATCGGCCTTGTTGTTGCTGAAATGTTCACCTTTATTGTGCGTCGTAACTGGGTTATTCGTTTACCTGACAGTGTGCCTGCTTCTGTTTCTCGTTCATTTTCCGCGTTAATTCCTGGCTTTATCATTTTATCTATTATGGGCGTTGTTTCCTGGGGATTAGCGCAATATGGTACACACTTCCACCAAATTATTTTAGATTCTATCTCAACACCATTAGCCTCTATGGGCTCTGTTGTGGGTTGGGCTTATGTTGTTTTTACATCACTACTTTGGTTCTTTGGTATTCATGGTTCATTAGCTCTTGCTGCGCTTGATAGCGGGATTATGACACCTTGGGCACTAGAAAACGTTGCTATCTACACACAATACGGTTCTGTTGATGCGGCATTAGCAGCAGGTAAAAGCTTCCATCTTTGGGCTAAACCAATGCTTGATTCCTTTATTTTCTTAGGAGGAACAGGGGCGACATTAGGGCTTATTTTGGCTATTTTTATCGCTTCTCGTCGTGCTGATCATCGACAAGTTGCAAAACTGGCATTACCAGCAGGTTTATTCCAAATTAATGAACCTATTATTTTTGGTTTACCTGTCATTATGAATCCTGTGATGTTTATTCCTTTTATTCTTATTCAACCTATATTGGCTACAATTACTGTCACTGCATATTATTTAGGGATTATCCCACCTGTGACAAATATTGCACCTTGGACAATGCCAACAGGTTTAGGGGCTTTCTTTAATACAAATGGCAGTATTGCAGCGCTGTTACTCGCACTATTTAACTTAGGTGTGGCTACCGTACTTTATTTACCTTTTGTGATTATCTCTAATAAAGCACAAACGGAAATAGATAAAGAAGAAAGTGAAGAAGATATTGCGAATGCATTAAAGTTTTAAATAAGTAAAAAATCAGGTGTAGTTTTTCTACACCTGACAGTTAAAGAGGAAACACCATGCTAGATATTGAAAACACACTTGATAGCTCAGCAACAGAAGATGCACTTGAAGAGATTGTCATGGGCTTAATTATTAATTCAGGGCAAGCAAGAAGTGTTGCTTATGGCGCATTAAAAAAAGCCAAAGAAGGGGATTTTGTGACGGCAAGAAGCTTGATGGAGCAGTCTCGCGAAGCATTAAATGAAGCGCATAAAATTCAGACACGCTTAATTGGTGACGATCAAGGCTTGGGTAAAACAAAGGTTAATTTAGTCTTAGTGCATGCACAAGATCATTTAATGACGTCAATGTTAGCAAGAGAATTAGTGACAGAACTTATCGATTTACATGAAAAGATAAAATAAGGTGAGCGTTGTGGTGCCGTCATTAAAAGATCAAACAGAAATACGTATGGTTTATGAAAACCAACTATTTAATGGTAAAAACTTTCATGTCTTTATTTATAATAAAACAGAAAGTGTTAGTGGCTTGCATCAACATGATTATTACGAATTCACTATTGTTTTAACGGGACGCTATTATCAAGAAATTAATGGTAAGCGTATTTTATTAGAGCGGGGTGATTTTGTTTTTATTCCTATTGGTTCTTATCATGAAAGTTTTTACGATTTCGGTGCGACACGTATTTTAAATGTAGGGATAAGTAGAGATTTTTTTAATAAACATTATCTTTCTTTATTACCTTCTTATTTTATTGCATCTCAAGTTTATGAATTAAAGAATGAATTTCTCTCTTATATAGAATCTGTTATTAGTTCATTAAATTTTAGACATACAGAATTCAATGAGTTTATCGAAATTGTCACCTTTAATGTTGTGAATAGATTGCGTCATTATAAGAATACGCGAATAGAAGATGATGTACCTTTATGGCTAAAAGAGACTGTGAGTGAAATGCATGAGAAACAAAAATTTGGTGAAAATGCATTAGTAAATATGATCCTTTTATCAGGGAAGTCTCAAGAATACTTAACAAGAGCAACGCGACGTTATTATGATAAAACACCAATGCAAATTATTAATGATATACGAATTAATTTTGCGAAAAGGCAATTAGAAATAACGAATTACTCTGTCACTGATATTGCGTATGATTCTGGTTATA
>NZ_LXEN01000072.1 GCF_001654855.1 Proteus myxofaciens ATCC 19692 | reverse complement strand
GATAACAGCAAAATAGCGCTGTATGGGAGTATTGTATGAGTCATAAATTAAAGATTGTTACCATTGGTGGTGGGAGTAGCTATACACCTGAATTATTAGAAGGCTTTATTAAACGCTATCATGAATTGCCGATTACGGAATTATGGCTAGTGGATATTGAAGAAGGGAAAGAGAAGCTCGATATTATTTTTGATCTCTGCCAACGCATGGTAAAAAAAGCGAACATTCCATTAACGATTTATAAAACACTAGATAGACGTGAAGCGTTAAAAGACGCTGATTTTGTCACAACTCAATTACGAGTTGGCCAATTAAAAGCGAGGGAATTAGATGAATCCATTCCATTAAGCCATGGCTATTTAGGACAAGAAACGAATGGTGCTGGTGGCTTATTTAAAGGATTACGCACTATTCCTATTATTTTTGATATTATTAAAGATGTAGAAGAAATATGCCCTGAAGCATGGATTATTAACTTTACGAATCCAGCAGGAATGGTGACAGAGGCAGTATATCGTCATACTCATTTTAAGAAGTTTATTGGTGTGTGTAATATTCCTATTGGCATGAAAATGTTTATTACCGATGTTCTTAATTTAACGGAAAAAGATGAGCTTTCTATCGATCTATTTGGTTTAAATCACATGGTGTTTATTAAAGATGTGATTGTAAACGGTCAATCTCGTTTTGCTGAGTTATTAGATGGTGTAGCTTCTGGTACGTTAACAGCAGGCTCTGTTAAAAATATTTTTGATTTACCTTTTAGTGAAGGATTAATTCGTTCTCTTAATCTGCTTCCTTGCTCTTATCTCCTTTATTATTTTAAACAAAAAGAGATGTTAGCGATTGAAATGGGTGAATATTATAAAGGGGGAGCGCGTGCCAAGGTAGTACAAAAAGTCGAAAAACAACTTTTCTCTCTTTATAAAGACCCTCATTTAAATATCAAACCTAAAGAATTAGAACTCAGAGGGGGGGCTTATTATTCTGATGCTGCCTGTGAAGTCATTAATGCTATCTATAATGATAAACAAGCTGAGCATTATGTAAATATTCCTCACCATGGTCATATTGATAATATTCCTGCTGATTGGGCAATTGAAGTTACAGCAATTTTAGGTCGTGATGGCGCTAAACCGCATCCACGGGTGACACATTTTGATGAAAAAGTAATGGGTTTAATTCATACCATTAAAGGGTTTGAAATTGCAGCTAGCCAAGCTGCCATTAGTGGTGAATTAAATGATGCATTATTGGCAATGAATTTAACGCCATTAGTACTTTCAGATAAAGATGCAGAAATTCTGACTCGTGAAATGTTATTAGCGCATAAGGCTCATTTGCCTAATTTTGCTAAAGCCATTGCTGAGTTAGAAAAAACCTCTCATTAATAAGGATGTGAGGTTACATAATAAAAAGGAGACAAAATGTCACGTTTATTAATTGTGAATGCCGATGATTTTGGATTAAGTAAAGGTAAAAACTACGGGATTGCAGAAAGTTTTCGCTATGGTGTTGTGAGTTCAACAACAGCGTTAGTTAATGCAGAAGGCATTGAGCATGCTGCACAATTACGTCGTGAATTACCGGGTTTAGGTGTTGGACTGCATTTTACATTAACCATGGGTAAACCCTTGTCTCCTATGCCTTCTCTAACACGTGATGGTGTACTTGGTAAATGGGTATGGCAAATGGCAGAAGAGAATTCATTACCTATTGATGAAATTCACACTGAGCTAAAATCACAGTATCAGCGTTTTATTGATATTTTTGGTTGTCAACCAGACCATATTGATAGTCATCATCATGTGCATATGTTTAAGCAAGTTTTTCCTATTGTGGCAACATTTGCGAAAGAAAAATCGTTACCAATAAGAGTGGATAGACAGATTGCACAAAAAGAAGGAATGAATACAACAGGTGTAATCAGTAGTGATGGTTTTGATAGTCAATTTTATGGTGATGAAATTACGCAGGCATTATTTTTAAAAGCATTAGATGAATCGAAAGCACGCAATGAGAATTCATTGGAAATCATGACGCACCCAGCTTTTATTGATAATTCACTACGTTCAAGCGGTTATTGTTTTCAACGCTTAACAGAGCTAGAGGTATTAACAGAGCCATCTTTAAAACAAGCAATTATTGAAAAAAGCTATCGGTTAGGTACTTATCAAGACTTAACTTAGTTATTTATATTGGTGTTATTTCCCTGGTGTGAGTCTTTTGTACTAATTTACCTCTGTTTGTTACCACAACAGAGGTTTTTTATTTTGATACCCATATAAACTAAAATCGATAGCCGATATTGCCAATAAAGGCATAGCTCGGAAGACTTTTCCCGTCGATTTTATAATAGCCTCCTTCATATCCAAAGGTGAGAGCAATATTTTTTCCTAGGGTAAAGGTTGCACCTGTCCCCCAGCTAGGCGATTTAGATGAGTTATCTATTTGAGTTGGTGTCACAACTCTAAAACTGATATAGCTAACTCCAAGGCTGGCATAGAGATCGAAATAAGGCGTTATTGCATAAACAGGCCCCATAGAAACGGAGGCATACCGCAATCGTTGGTGATTGGAAAATGACTTTTGTGCAATGATGGTAGAAATTTGCAATGCGAAATTTTTACTGTTGGTGTTTGACTGTATTCTAGCGTTGATCCCGTTTAATGCCGGAGAGCCTTTGACGTGAACAGATGCATAACCTAAAGAAAGCAATCTATCATCGTCTTTAGAAAAAAGTGGCGAAGAGAACAATAACGAGGAAGAAAGAAAAATAAAATATTTAATTGGCATAAGCATGAGCTTTTATTGAAATAAGGCACATACTATCGAAATAATATATGCCTTTTTTTAATTAAAAATGATAACCAATATTCGCAATGAATCCATCTAAAACGATACGATTATCGGGATCTTTAAATTTATAACGGCTATTTTCATATCCAAGAGAAACAGATAGCATCTGTGCAGGATTGATAATTAATCCCGCTCCCCAACTAAATGTGTTTTTCTTGAATTTTTTCACATTTGGACCATCAGTTTTAAACTGAATTTGGCTCATGCCGGCAGTGCCATAGACACTAATAAATTCATTTAAACGAATAGTTGGGCCCGCCATAACAGAATAATAACGCGTATTGACATCTTTAAAAAAAGAATTAATAGGTTTATCTAAATCATATTTATTCTGTGCATAGGTTGTTGTTGCTAAAATACCAAATTGAGAATTAAGCTCTTGGCGAATAGAGAAAACGCCACCGTGCATTGGGACTTGGCCTGCCATTTTAATTTGAGCATAACCTGCTGAAATTGTAGTTTTTCCTAGTGTTATTTTATCTTCAGCGTGAACAGAAGAAAACGCGAGTAAATTAGCAATAAATATTGCTGATAGTTGTTTTTTATTCATTATTAACATTCCATAATTAAGTGATTAAAACCGAGAGATTATAGTAATGAGATTATTTTAAATGGAATAAAAAAATGATAATTAAATAAAAAAAGGTTTTTTTTTGATATGGAATAAAATAGATTATTTATTTCTTTAAAATAAGTTAAATTATTATTTATATTTAATATGCATTATTTAAAATAATGTTTTTATTTAAATAATATAATAAAAAACACAATTTCAGCAATAT
>NZ_LXEN01000071.1 GCF_001654855.1 Proteus myxofaciens ATCC 19692 | reverse complement strand
ACGGTACATAGCACTGAAAAAATGATTATTGTATTTTTGACTTACCAGCAGATATATAAGATAACTAGTAAAATAATAAATAAGGGAATAATCCAACGAAGCCAGCGTTTACGGGTTTTTAATGGGATATTAGACAATGCCGCACCGGCTGCTGCTGCACTCGCACCTGCGGTAATTTGTGCAACATGTGGTGGTAATGGTGTAGTACGTGGCCACCAAGTGATAACAGGCTGACCATCTACAATATACACACTGTCGCTATCAGGGAGTGTGGATGCCGTATCTAAAATATGGCGCTCTTCATCAGTAATGAAATGTTGTGATACTAATAATGCAGTTTGCTTTTTCATGTCGCTAAGAGATTTATCTAATGCTTCTCTAGCTTCATCTTTTTCTTGTCCATGTAATGCATTCAACGCGATAGGTTCACCAGAAACCGGAGAATACCACTCAACCAGATCATCTGATTTTTTGTTAGGAATAGCAAAAAGTGATTGATAATCCTCCGAAAAATACTGTGTTAGCAATGCAAAAAATTGCTGCTGATGTGCAAGAGCATAATCGGCACGTGTGATATCAGTGGTTAATTGTGAAATTATATTCATATTTTACAGAGCCTTATATGACGGCTATCTTTGATTATTAACATATCACGTTATTGTCGTGACATTATTGACTATAGCGTTTTTATAAAAAAGGTGAAATAAAAGACGCATTTTTTTGATATGAAATAATTCTCTCTACTTATGTTTGTTTTGTATTTATAGTTTTTTTGTTTCAGAATTCGTGCAAATTATTACGCTATTTTGATAATCCCCCTTTATCAGATAATAACTATTTGCTTATTTATCCTCTCTCATTTTAGGATGAATGAGGTGAACAATTCTTTTTATTTAGCGCCTTAATTAACCTATTGCATCATTGATATAGCACATAGAGTCGCTGTTGCTTAAAGCGTATGTTACCCACAATTATCCTTATTACCCCCTTTGAAATTTATTCTTTTTTACATTGACACAACAGCAGGCTCTTGATGACACATAAAACTGAAAATAAACAATTATTGGATGATGTTACTCGCTACTGGAATATCAGAGCAGAAAGCTATAGCGGTGCTAATCAACAGGAATTACTCAGTGAAAAGCAACAAAAATGGCGCCATTTATTACTGAGTCATGTCAAAGAAGGACAACGATTAAAGGTTCTTGATATTGGCACCGGTCCTGGTTTTTTTGCCATATTATTAGCATTATCAGGACATGAAGTTACTGCTATTGATGCAACACCAGGTATGTTACTGGAAGCGAAAAATAATGCGAAAAAGCATCAGGTTAATATTGAGTTTATTCGTAGCGATGTTCACCAACTTTCTTTTGCTGATGAGCAATTTGATTTAGTGGTAAGTCGTAATGTGACATGGAATTTAAAAGAGCCTAGCAAGGCTTATTCAGAATGGTTTCGTGTTTTAAAACCTAACGGTAGGTTAATTAATTTTGATGCTAATTGGTATTTACACCTTTTTGATGAGCATTATTGGCAAGGCTTTTTAGCGGATAGAGAGCTTGCAGCGAGTAAACAAGTACCTGACCATTATATCAATACAGATACTAAAGAGATGGAACGCATTGCGCGTCAATTGCCATTAAGCCAAGTCAAGCGTCCTCAGTGGGATATGAATACTTTACTCGATATTGGATTTAGTCATTTTATTGTGGATAGCCGTATTGGTGATTTTGTATGGGATGAAGAAGAAAAAATTAACTATGGTTCAACGCCTATGTTTATGATCCACGCACAAAAAAAGAAATAATAAAATCCTTAAGGAGAATAAAGTGAAAATCCTATTTTCAGTGTTTACAACCTTATTATTAACGCTGATATGTTCTTTTTCGTCTTTTGCCGATAAAAGTAACAATATATTAGATTACGCCAGTACAAAAGATATTCGTGATATTAATCCCCATCTCTATTCAGGGGAAATGGCAGCACAGAATATGGTATTTGAACCCTTGGTATTAAATACTGAAAAAGGGGTTGCACCTTATTTAGCAGAGCGTTGGGATATCTCACCTGATGGTAAAAGTTATACTTTCTTTTTACGCCAAGATGTCACATTTAGCGATGGTGAGCCTTTTAATGCACAAGCGGTAAAACTCAATATTGATGCAATATTAGATAACTATGAACGTCATGCATGGTTAGAATTAGTTCGTCAAATTGACAATGTTGAAGTGATTGATGAATATACGGTTAAATTAAATCTAAAAAATCCTTATTACCCAACATTAACTGAATTAGGTTTAACACGACCATTTCGCTTTATTTCACCTCATTCTTTTATTAATGGTAAAACGAAAATAGGTGTTGCTAATTATATTGGCACAGGTCCTTGGGTGTTAGCTGAACATAAAAAAGATCAGTACGCAAAATTTACGGTTAATCCACATTACTGGGGTAAAAAACCGTTATTAACAGGCGTAACTTGGCGTGTCATTCCTGATAGGCAAACAATGCTGTTATCACTTGAAAAAGGTGATATTCAGCTTATTTTTGGTGCAGATGGCGACATGTTGGATATGGACTCATTTAATGAATTAATGGCATCAAATCAGTTTAAAACACAAATGAGTGCACCTATTGCATCTCGTGCAATTGTACTTAATAGCAGTCGTCCAATAACATCCAGTCAAAAGGTACGCCAAGCTTTGCAATATGCGATAGATAAAGAGGGCATAGCACAAGGTATATTGGCAGGAAGTGAAAAAGTAGCACCAACATTAATGGCACGTACTGTGCCTTATTGCGATTTTGATTCACCGATTTATGATTACGAGCCTGCAAAAGCGGCCTCTTTATTAGATGCTGATGGTTGGATTTTACCAAAAGGAAAAACAATCAGAGAAAAACAAAAGCAAAAACTCCAATTATTACTTTCTTATAATGTGAATAATGCAGTTGAAAAAGAAATTGCAGAGCTTATTCAGGATGATTTTAAAAAAATAGGTGTTGAATTAACGATATTAGGTGAAGAAAAACAAGCTTTTCTAGATAGACAGAAAAAAGGAGACTTTGATTTACAATACTCACTTTCATGGGGTACACCTTATGATCCCGCCTCTTTTGTTTCCTCATTTAGAATACCGGCTCATGCTGATTATCAAGGACAAAAAGGATTACAGAATAAAGCACAAATTGATGCGATGATTAGTGAGTTGCTTATTACACCGAATGAAACACATCGCCAAGAATTGTATAAAACCTTATTTACGACATTAGCGGATGAAGCGGTGTATATTCCGTTAACTTATTCTCGAACAAAAGCGATTTATCGCAGTGAATTAGGTGATGTGGGCTTTAATCCATCTCAATACGAAATTCCTTTTGAGAAAATGCACTTTCAAACAAAATAAGTAGCTAGAATTAATAAAATAAAGTCTATGGCACCGTTTAAACGGTGCCATATAATTAACCTATGTCTATATCACGATATTTATTTTGGCGCTTATTAGCGATATTTCCGCTAGCCTTAATCATTTCATTTATTGCTTTTATTCTGCTTAATCTGGCACCGTCAGATCCCGCAGAAGTTGCTTTACGCATTAATGAAATCGTGCCAACACCAGAAGCTATTGAAGGTATGCGTCATGAATTAGGTTTAGATAAGCCTTTTTTTATACGCTATTTTTTATGGCTAATGTCTATGTTGCAATTAGATTTTGGCACCTCATTTCTAACAAGAACACCCGTTATTCAGGAGATGTTAAGGGCATTACCGCCAACACTTTGGTTAGCCTCTACCGCATTATTCTTTACGATTATTCTTACACTTCCTCTTGCATTATGGAGTGTTGCAAAGCCACAAAGTATGGCTGATAAAAGTATTCGTTTTATTGTTTTTATTTTAACGGCATTACCTAATTATTGGCTGGCTCTGTTATTAATTTGGGGTGTGGCAGTTTATTTAGATTGGCTACCTGTCAGTGGAATGTTATCACCTCAATCAGTGATTTTACCCGCATTAGCACTCTCTTTAGGGTATATAGGTACTTATTTACGTTTATTAAGAAGTGCAATGTTGAATCAATGGCATCAGCCCTATGTTTTTTATGCAAGAGCAAGAGGCTTATCCGATAAGCGTATTTTGCACAATCATATTTTAAGAAATTCTCTTTACTCTTCATTAACGGCTTTAGGAATGAGTATTCCTAAATTAATTGCAGGTACTGTTGTTATTGAAAATATTTTTGCGTGGCCAGGTATAGGAAGGCTGTGTATCAGTGCAATATTTGGTCGTGATTATCCGATGATACAAGCTTATATTTTATTGATGTCACTGTTATTTCTCTTTTTTAACTTTGTTATGGATGCTATTCAATTAATGTCTGATCCACGGCTAAGGAAATAATGATGTGGCAGCTTTTTTTGCAACACCTATATAAAGATAAAATAGCCCAATTGTGCTTATTGGTGATTGTTGCCATTTTAATTGCGGGCCTATTTGCACCGTGGATAGCACCACACGATCCCACATTAACTGCAATACGCTTAAAATTTCAGCCTATGAGTTTAAATTACCCATTAGGTACTGATAATTTAGGACGCTGTATTTTCTCAAGATTATTATTTGGGATAAGAACAACCGTTTTTTATGCGTTATTAGCGATGATAATCACTTTAATCATTGGCTGGTTATTAGGGGTGATCGCAGGCTTTTTCGATGGAAAAACAGATGCTGTGATTATGCGTTTATGTGATGTTGTGTTGTCATTTCCTGCTGAGATTATGATTTTAGCGTTAGTAGGAATTATGGGGCCAGGTATTGGTAATATATTAATTGCCGTTATTTTAGTGAAATGGGCATGGTATGCAAGAATGGTAAGAGGCATTGTTCGCCAATATTCACATCAAAACTATATCGCATATTCTCGTGTTATTGGTGCACCTTCTTCACATATTTTACGACGCCACTTATTACCTGTGACGATAGCGGAAACTGGCGTATTAGCATCAGCAGATATTGGAGGTATTATTTTGCTTATCTCTGCACTTTCTTTTTTAGGATTAGGTGTGCAACCGCCGACGCCTGAATGGGGAAATATGCTCAGTGAGGCAAAAAATGTCATGATATTGCATCCGTTGCAGATGTTACCTGCCGGTATTGCTATTACTCTTGTTGTTATTGTTTTTAATTTTTGGGGTGATTTTTTACGTGATGTTTTTGATGCCGATAATCGCCAATCGGGAGAGAAAAGAAAAAAATGAC
>NZ_LXEN01000070.1 GCF_001654855.1 Proteus myxofaciens ATCC 19692 | reverse complement strand
GTCATTTATTAGGTACAGAATTAGGTCTTATTGTACAAAATGGAATGAGTGCATTTGACCCGTTGATGCGTATTGGTAAACAATTTATTGAAACGCTGATTTATCATTTTTCACTAACTAAACAGCAAGCAAAAGAGAAAGCCTTTCATGCATTATCTCATTTTTTTCCGAGAGATATTTCCTCTATTATGCAGGCTTTTCCTCATCAATTAAGTGGCGGACAATTGCAAAGAGTAATGATTGCGATAACTTTTGCTTTATCTCCTAAATTATTGATTGCGGATGAACCCACGACAGCATTAGATGCACCTTTACGTCGAGAGATAATACAGTCATTTCAACAAATCGTAGCGACGCAGCATTCCACACTTATTTTTATTTCTCATGATTTAGCATTAGTGAGTGAAATAGCTGACGATATTTTAGTGCTAGAAAAAGGGCATTTAGTTGAATATGGTGATAAAGAAAGCGTATTGCTTTCACCGAAAGAAAATTATACCCGTTATTTAATAGAGACAAGTGCTAAGTTGTCTGCTCGCTTTAAACAATTAACGGGTATTTAGATCATGATAAATAAAGAAAACAAACTATTACAGGTTAACAATATCAGTAAATCTTATGCTGAAACCAAAGGTACGTTTTTTAAGAAAAGAAAACGCATTATCGAATCACTTTCTTTTTATATTCAGCGTGGTGAAGCTTTTGGACTTGTTGGTGAAAGTGGTAGTGGTAAAAGTACCTTAGCGCGTTTAATTTGTGGGTTAGAATCTACTGATAGTGGCGATATTTATTTAAATAATTTACCTGTTACCCAACGTATATATCGACAAGGCGTGATAAGCATTGTTTTTCAAGATTATCTGACATCAGTAAATCCGACATTTACGGTCGCTGATATTATTGCTGAGCCAATAAGAATCATGAAGCAACTTTGTGATAAAAATCAGTTAGAACAGCATATTGTTACTTTGCTAAATAAAGTGGGACTTTCTGATAACGTATACCACCGTTATATTCATGAGTTATCTGGTGGACAAGCTCAGCGTGTTTGTTTGTGCCGTGCTTTAGCCTCACAGCCTCAGTTAATTGTATTAGATGAAGCACTCAGTTCTCTCGATATACCCACACAAGTTGAAATATTAGAATTGTTAAAATCACTAAAAGAAGAATTGCAGTTATCGTACTTTTTTATCAGTCACGATATTAAAACAGTGACTTATTTTTGCGATACGGTGATGTTTTTCTCTCAAGGCCAAAAAATAGAGTTATGTGACATCAAAGAATTAGCAAATGTAAAACATGACTATGCCAAAAAAATCATTCAGTCTGTTATTTAACTTATTTTTACGATGATAATTTATTCTATTTTTCTCATTACATACCACTAAAGCAATAAAATCATATTGTTAAATGATTATTAGATTACTTTAACGACCATTTAATCATCTTATATCGTGTCTACTGCATTATGATGAGTCAATTAAATTAGCTATTCGCCTCACTTTGTGAGTAGATTAAGGTTTCTATTTGCCTCATTCTGTGAGTAGAATAGAGTGATTATTTGACTCATGAGGTGAATTATGTGGATTTGGCAACACGCAGATTGGACACATTTTACGTTTGATAATGAGGCTATTATTCCTCTATTGACTGAGACACGTTTTGTTCAAGGGACTCTTTATGGTCAAAGTCAGATGCTTCCAGATAATAATACATCAGCGTTAGACTCTATTTTGGCGAACATTATTTATTCAAGTGATATTGAAGGCGAAAAATTAAATGCTTTTTCAGTTCGTTCTTCATTAGCAACCCGATTAGGTATTATAGAGGAAAAAAGTTATCCTACTGATGAGAAATCAGAAGGTTTTGTACGTGCTGCATTAGATGCTATTAATAATCTTGATGAGCCATTAACACATGAGCGTTTATTTCAATGGCATCATTTACTCTTTACTGAAGGACACTCAATTTTACATCCAATTATTTCGGGGCAATATCGCACTAGCCCTGTACAAGTTATTTCTGGAAAAAGAATTGATAAACCTATCGTTCATTTTGAAGCACCACCTCCTGAATTAGTTGAGTCAGAAATGACATTGTTTTTAGCTTGGTTTAATCAATCACAAACTGACTATACGCCTGATCTTATTATTAGAGCAGCAATAGCTCATCTTTGGTTTTTAACTATTCATCCATTTGAAGATGGAAACGGTAGAATTGGTCGATTAATTATGGATTTAGCTTTAGCTCAGGCTGAGAAGAGGACTGTTAGACTCTACGCTATGTCGAAAACAATTAATGAACAACGACAACAATATTATGATGTTTTAGAAAAAACGCAAAAAGGTGATAGTGATATCACACAATGGTTATTTTGGTTTTTAAATACATTACAGCTTTCAATGCAAGAAGCGATTAACGAAGTAGATAATACAGTAAGAACGACAAAATATTGGCAGGCACATGATCAATCATTGTTATCACTAGAGCAATCTAAAGTCATTAATAGAATGCTAAAGGGTGATTTTGCTGATGGAATTAATAATAGCCAATATAAAAGTGTTGCTAAGGTAAGTAGAGCAAGTGCAACGAGACATTTAGCTTTTCTTGTTGAGCATAAGTTTTTAGTTGATAGTGGGGCTGGTGGTCGCAGTATAAGATACCTGTTAAAAGATTGAGAATTACCCACAATCAAAACAGTAAGTGATAGGTTTTATTGCTATTCTTTTTTTTGGTTTTTTTAAGACGCGATACGCTATCTAAAACACCCTAGCCTTGATTATCATTCGCTAGAGGCTCATAATTTAATCGTATAGTTCCATTTTATTAATATAAAAGGATATTAAAGAACGATGAACGACGATGTTGACCGATGTCCTGAGTGTCAAATAAGAGCATATTACACAGATGATTTTGTTCGTGTGTATCAAGCCTATTCCAATACTATTGCTCAGAGCGCAGTCGCAAACGGAACTTTTGTTTCGCCTCCCTTTAGTTTAACCAGAATGACGTGGGTAAAACCGTCTTTTCTTTGGATGATGTACCGTTCTGGTTGGGGACGTAAAGATCCTGATCAAGCATCCATTCTTGCTATTGATATTACTCATGAAGGTTTTCAAGAAATGCTTAAAGAAGGGGTTGTGAGTCATTTTGACCCCGATTGCTACGATAGTGCACAAGAATGGAAAGCCGCGACAGAGGCAAGTGATATCCGTATTCAGTGGGACCCTGAACGCGATATTTATCTTAATAGACTTAGCTATCGCACTATTCAAATAGGATTAAGCAATCAAGCGGTTGAAAAATATTGCAAAGAGTGGATTGTAAATATCACCGATATTACCAATAAGGTACATCAAATTGATGCCTGTATTGCCAATGGTGATTTAGATACTGCATACAGCCTACTTCCTATCGAAAGACCTTATCCTTTTGATATGTAGTCTTTTTACCCCGCTTAGCAAGCGGGGTAAGCCATTTGACTTAATTTACAGCAGGGCGAACACCTAAAGTATGGCAGATAGCATAAGCAAGTTCAGAACGATTAAGCGTATAAAAGTGGAAATCTTTCACACCTTCACGACTGAGTATTTTCACCATATCAATGGCGATAGAAGCCCCAACTAAGCTACGGGTTTCAGGATCGTTATCTAACCCATCAAACATTTTATTCATCCATCCTGGGATTTTGACATTCGTTAAACCAGCAAAGCGTTTTAATTGATTAAAATTAGTGACGGGTAAAATACCTGGAACTATTTCGACATCAATTCCTGTTGATACACAGCGGTCTCGAAAACGCAGATAGCTCTCAACATCAAAGAAAAATTGTGTAATGGCTCGGTTAGCGCCAGCATCTACTTTTCTTTTAAGATTAATTAAGTCAGCTTGTGCGCTTTTTGCTTGAGGATGAACCTCAGGATATGCCGCGACTGAAATATCAAAATCGCCAATATCTTTAAGTAAATGAACTAAGTCTGTTGCATACATTTCAGGTTGGGTTGAGTTATCTGGTAAATCGCCTCTTAATGCTACGATATGGCGAATACCGCTATCCCAGTAATCTTGGGCAATATGTTTTAGTTCATCACGACAGGCATCGATACACGTTAAATGGGGGGCTGCTTCTAATCCTGTACGTTCTTTGATGCCTTTGATAATGGAGTGTGTTCTATCTCGTTCACCTGAATTCGCGCCATAAGTGACTGATACAAAACTTGGTTTTAAGGTATTTAAGCGAGCGAGTGATTGCCAGAGTGTGCTTTCCATTTCTTCTGTGCGAGGTGGAAAAAATTCAAAAGAAACTTGGATCTGACCATCAAGTTCAGCAAGATTTTGGTTTAATGCTTCGTGTTGACTTGCGTGATAAAAGCTCATACCTGTACCTCATTGATAACATTGTTATGCTGTTATTTTTATTTAATTATTACCCTGTCTTTATAACCATCTAAACGTTTAGATGTCTAGATGTAGATTCCGTTAATTTGTTCATTTAGTCAACACCTAATGGCGTTATTACTGATGAAGATATTTCAATGGCAATGAGAAAAAACGTCATGTTGCGTTATGTCACCTTAAAATCGTGAAATGGAATGACGACTTTTTTGCCCTATTAAGTGATTTTTCTTCTACACTAATAAAAGAAACTAGAGTAGGAAGGAGAAGGTTAAATGATTGTTTGTAAACGTGTTTATGAAGATAAAGACGGATATAATGAGGGTTACCGCGTATTAGTGGATAAGCTTTGGCCTCGAGGTGTTAAAAAAGCAGATTTTCATTATGATGAATGGAATAAAGCTGTAGCGCCTTCAACTGAACTTAGAAAATGGTTTCATGAAACGGAGGATTTTGCTGAGTTTACTCAACGCTATAATAAGGAACTTGAAGCATCACCTGAAAATTGGCAATCGCTCTTGGCTATCGCAAAAGAAAAATCATTGGTCTTACTGTATTCAGGGAAAGATGAGCAACATAATAATGCTGTTGTGCTCAAAAATTTTTTAGAACATAGACTTAGCGAGATAAAATAAATAAAAAAAGTGGCGCATATGCGCCACAAAAATTGCTAATAAGAACTTTTAACAGAGGTAGAGACTCAGTGACCGCTTATTTTGCGATAACACGCGTATTGTTCTCTAACCATTGGGTGACACGTTGTTTTTCTTCGTCATTTAGCCACATCCCGAGTTTTGTACGACGCCAAATAGCATCATCAAGCTCAATTACCCACTCGTGATTGATTAAATAGCGTAGTTCTGCTTCATAAAGATTATGACCAAATTTCTCACCCATACCTGCTAAGTCAGTAATGCCTTCAAGCAGTAATTCTGTATTGCTACCGTAAGTACGAGCAAAACGTAATGCAATCGCTTCTGGTAACCAAGGATGACGCTGACGAATTAAACGTGCATAACCGTCGCGATCACAACCTTCTAAATTACCACCCGGCAATTGACCATTTTTTGTCCACGGTTTACCCATATTAGGGAAATAAGCAGTAAGTTTATCAACAGCATGCTCACCTAATTTACGGTAAGTTGTTAATTTACCGCCAAATACAGATAATAGTGGTGTTTTGCCATTATCATCATGAATATCAAGTGTGTAATCACGAGTGATAGCTTGTGGTGAATCAGATTCATCATCACACAGTGGACGCACACCAGAATAGTTCCATACAATGTCGTTTGTAGTAAGCTGTTTTTTGAAGTGGTCGTTATAGACTTTTAATAAGTATTGCACTTCGTTGTCATCAATCGCGACATCTTTAGGATCGCCATTGTATTCAACATCCGTTGTACCGATGATAGAGAACTCATCCATCCACGGAATAACAAAAACAATACGATTATCTTCATTTTGTAAGATATATGCTTGTGGTTCGTCATGAGCACGAGGAATAACAATATGGCTACCTTTGATTAAGCGAATACCATAAGGTGATTTAAGTTTTAATCCTTCATCAAATAACGTTTTTACCCAAGGCCCTGCTGCATTGACTAACGCTTTTGCTTGGTAACGTGATGTTTCACCCGTGCGTAAATCTTGTGCTTCAACCATCCATAAATCATTTTCACGCCATGCACGAGTCACTTTTGTACGAGTACGTACTTCACCACCATGGCGGACTATTTCTTGTGCATTGAGTACGACTAAACGCGCATCATCAACCCAGCAATCAGAATATTCAAAACCACGAGTGAGTTCAGGTTTTAATACAGAATTAGCACCAAATTTAATCCCTTTGCTGCTTGGTAAGCTGACACGTTTTCCTAAATGGTCGTAAAGGAACAGACCAATACGGATCATCCAAGCTGGGCGTAAATGAGGTTGATGTGGTAGACGAAAGCGCATAGGAAATGCGATATGTGGCGCAAGTCTTAATAATACTTCACGTTCTGCCAATGCTTCGCTGACTAAACGAAATTCGTAGTGTTCAAGATAGCGTAAGCCACCATGAATTAATTTTGAGCTCGCAGAAGATGTTGCACTTGCTAAGTCTTGAGCTTCCAGCATTAATACTGAAAGGCCTCGGCCTGCTGCATCCGCCGCAATTCCAGCGCCGTTTATTCCGCCGCCGATGACAATCAAGTCTTTAGTTTCCATAACATCCTCCTACGAATGAGCGAAACAGTTCTTTAATGTTCGTTTTCGCTCACGATTGTAATGAAATTTACGGTAATTGCCAACTATATAACTGAGAAAAAACATTAGTGCGTGATATGGATAACAATTTATTAGCATATCCATATAATTTGTATGCTTATTATTAGGTGAGAAATATCGCGAATATCTTAATGAAAGATAGTCGTAATATCTGTGAAAAGGTAGCGATATCAGGAGTAAATTATAAAAAAGAAAGGGATGGGCACTAAAAAGTACCTCAATTAAAGTACTTTTTAGAGAATATTAATTTAGCAGAGCTCAAGTTGAACATTATGATGTTCAATAATTTTGTGAATACCCGCTGGTGGTGCTTCATCGGTAAACAGATAATCAATTAAGCTCATATTGCCTAAATTCACCATGGCATTACGCCCGAATTTAGAGTGATCAGTCACTAACATAACACAACGTGAATTTTCGATAATTGCACGCTTAGTACGAACTTCGTGATAATCAAACTCAAGTAATGAGCCATCCATATCAATACCACTTATCCCTAAAATACCGTAATCGAGACGAAATTGAGAGATAAAATCCAGTGTTGCTTCACCCACAATACCACCATCACGAGAGCGAACTTCACCACCCGCTAAGATTAAACGAAAATCTTCTTTTGCCATAAGGAGTGTTGCAACATTGAGGTTATTTGTCACAATGCGAAGATTTTTATGATTAATTAGTGCGTGAGCAACGGCTTCAGGTGTTGTACCAATATCAATAAAGAGTGTCGCGCCATCAGGGATAAGGCTTGCTACACGATGTGCTATACGTGACTTTTCATCAGACCACATAATTTTGCGATCATTATAAGCGGCATTAACTGAGCTTGAAGGTAATGCAGCTCCACCATGATGACGATGAATTTTATTTTTTTCTGCTAATTCATTGAGATCGCGACGAATGGTTTGTGGACTCACTTCTAAATGCTCCACAAGTTCTTCTGTAGTGACATAACCTTGTAGGCGTACTAACTCAATAATGGCGTCATGTCGTTGTGTTTGCTTCACAGGTGTCCCCTAATATTTAGTATCACGTTAATTTTATTATGATTTACGCATTAATTGATGTCGATTATCCCACAAAGCCATTAATAAACCGATAATGAAGCCAGCAAAATGTGCGGTATTGGCAATGCCGCTATCTAAAGCATCTTCTAAAAGACCGCTATAGCCTGCAATTATCCAAAGAATAGAAATAACAATTAAACCCGAAGGTACACCAACTCCCTTTTCAGGAGCGCGTAATCCTGTAAAGCCAACATAAGCAATAAGGGCAAAGATAACACCAGAAAGCCCCAAGAAATAAGGTCCACTCACTAGAGCTTGAGCCCAGTTACTAAATAAAGCTGATACCAGTAAAATAACAAAGAGTTTGCCTGTACCTAATTGTTGCTCTGTCTGACTTGCAAGATACCACCATATTGCGAGATTAAAGGCAATATGCAGTATTGAGCCATGAGCAAATGCGGGAGTGATATAGCGCCATATTTCTAGTTTTGAGGCGTCGTTATCAGGCCAACCTATATAGGATAATGCATTGTAATCACCAACAAATTGTTGCCAAATATAAATCAAGATGCAGAGAATAATAACCAGTACCGTGAGAGGACCGGATTGTTGCACCATTTTTTTTATAGAAAAGGGTGAGCGATAATTAATACGTGTATTTTGGGCTTTGCCTGCTTGCCAGCTAGCGGCTTGGTAACGAGAATGATAAGGGTCTAGAAGAAAGGTTTTTAGCTCTTGTTCAACAAGAGTGGATTGTTGAGCATCTTCTAACCATAAACTGATTTGCTGATTTTCGACTTGGGTGTGAATATGCACACCTTTAGTTGCCATATAGTTAATAAATAAATCAGCAAGTTGAGGGTTGGAAAGTGTGATTATGTGGATCATTCAAAAACTCATCTGTTGTTATTGCAGAGAAGTTATCGCTTGCGGAAACTCTCTTTGCCATGCCTCAAAACCCCCATTAATACTGTAAACGGTTTCAAAGCCCATATTGACGAGATATTGCGCAGCACCTTGGCTACTGTTGCCGTGGTAGCACATTACCATGATAGGCGTATCAAAATCTGCATCTTGTAAAAATGCATTAATCGTTTCATTGGTTAGGTGAAATGCCCCTGTTGCGTGGGCTAGACGATAACTTTGTGGGTCTCTCACATCAACTAAAATCGCTGATTGTGATACCAAAAATTGATAAGCTTGTTCAGTGCTTAGAAAGTGAAAGCTGTCCATAATTGTCTTATTTATTATATCGTTAATTATCTATTCTGAGCGAGAGAACGCTGTCGTTATACAACACTTTATTTATATAACATCTCTTTATTTAGATGGTATTAGTGTTTGTAATATGAATACATATACAAATCCCCTCGATATCAGTGCAGGTGAATATCAAAGGGGATTTGACATTGAGAATCAGTAGTAGGAGTGTTCACCGCGTTGGTGTTCAGTTAAATCTTTCACACCTTTTAACTCTTCTGGGAACAGATTAAGCAGTTCTTTTTCGATACCATCTTTCAAGGTGACATCAATCATTGAACAACCATTACAACCACCACCGAATTGTAAAATTGCATAGCCTTCATCAGTGATTTCCATCAGCGTAACACGACCACCATGGCCTGCTAACTGAGGATTAATTTGTGATTGAAGTACATATTCAACACGTTCAATTAATGGCGCATCAGCATCTACTTTGCGCATTTTCGCATTAGGTGCTTTTAGCGTTAATTGTGAGCCTAATTGATCAGTCACAAAGTCAATTTCAGCTTCTTCAAGAAAAGGTGCGCTGATGTCATCAACATAGGCAGAAATTTTCTCAAATTTAATTTCTGTATCGTTAGGCTCAACAGCATCTGGTGGGCAGTATGAAACGCCACATTCTGCATTAGGTGTACCTGGATTAATGACAAATACACGAATTTGGGTGTTGGGTTCTTGGTTAGCCAGTAGTTTGGCAAAATGTGCCTGAGCGGCATCAGTAATAGTAATCATATCGTCTTGCTCAATAGTTGACTGTTCTGGTTGGTTATCATACGCCCAATTGGCGGTTAACTACAAGGTTCGGCAAATGGCCCATACCTCAACAGAACGTGCTCCAGCACGAAATAGCAACGGCACTATCGCGTTTAGTGTCGCACCTGTAGTGATAACATCATCAAATAGTGCCAGATTTCGTCCTGATACCGACACTGAGTTGTTTAACATAAATGCATTTTTTAAATTTTGTTGCCTTTCCTTTGCAGAAAGATGGCTTTGCACCAGTGTAGCACGAGTTCTTATTAAGGCATCAGGCTGATAAGCACAATTTAACCATCTTGCAAGAGGTTTAGCGATAGCATTCACTTGATCAAATCCTCTAGACCATCGACGGCGTTGATGCAATGGCACACTGATAATTCTATCTGGCTTACACACTAAATTCTCACGACGATGTGTTAGCCAACGAAGTAGAAAAAGGCGTGCAAGACATACTGCTATTTGAGGGCGAGAATGATATTTATAAAGGTGTAGCAGTTTATTTAATGGCGAGCAATAGTCTGTAACTGTCAACATCTGTTTCCAACGTGGAGGAGAACGTAAACATTTTCCGCAAAGCAACATAGGATAGCTTGAAGGATATAAACAGCCAGGGCAACGACTATATTGCTTTGGTAAGTGACGAAGACAACTCGAACAAATACCTTTAGTATCATAATGTAGTGGTTGACGACATAACCAACAATAACTTGTTACTGTTATCAGCATAATAGACATCCTTGTAATAAGAGAAGAGAGCATAACAATGAATAAATTGCATTGGCAGACAATCGGTGAAGGAAAAACAGATCTTGTGCTATTGCATGGGTGGGGATTGAATGCCGAGGTTTGGCAATCATTAATTCCACGATTAAACTCGCATTTCACTCTTCATCTTGTTGATTTGCCAGGCTATGGCCGTAGCCAAGGTTTTCCTACTCTGACATTAAAAGAGATGGCTGATATTGTGTTTACTCATGCACCTAATGATGCAATTTGGCTAGGATGGTCTTTAGGTGGATTAGTCGCTAGTCGTATTGCGCTTGATAACCCTGAGAAAGTAAGAGCATTAGTGACAGTCGCCTCATCACCGTGTTTTTGTGCTCATGAAGGATGGCCTGGTATTAAACCTGAGGTATTAAAAGGATTTGAACAACAATTAAGTGAACATTTTCACCGAACTGTAGAGCGTTTTTTAGCATTACAAACATTAGGCACGCAAAGTGCACGTGAAGATATGAAAGCGTTGAAAGAGGTTGTTTTAGCGCAAACATTGCCTTCTGTTGACATTCTTAATGGTGGGTTAGAAATTCTACGTACCGAAGATTTACGTGATGAACTAAAAAAACGACATTGCCCATTTATCCGCTTTTATGGTTACTTGGATGGTTTAGTTCCTAGAAAAGTCGCTGAGATATTAGATAGTGAATATCAAGATTCGCCTTCAGTTATTTTCCGTCATGCTGCGCATGCCCCATTTATTTCACATCCTGATGAATTTTCTCAAGCGTTAATTACCGCGTGTAGAAATATTATAAAAAATTAAATGAAATAAAGGATATGCAATAACTGCCCTTTATAAAAGAGGGCAGCTTTTACCACTTATTGTTACAACGCTGTAATATCTTGGACTAAATGATAAGTGGTTTTACAAATGGGTGGATTTCTAATGGTGTCATACACAGGACAAGTACGTTCAATAAAATCAATAAATGCTTTTATTTCTTCCTCACTATTATCCGCTTTAATATAAAAATGCGTAGTAATTTTACTAAAACCAATCTTGGTATCTTTATTTTTACCGGTAAAGCCATCAGTGTCTAATTCACCTTTTACATCAATACGAATATCATGAAGTTTAATTTTTTGTTGACGTGCAAAGCTTTTAGCGACAATTCCTTTACAAGCGCCTAGTGCGCCTAATAATGCTTCTACTGGGTTCATTGCGGTGTCTTTTCCACCTAATAACGTGGGTTCATCAAGAATAAATGTAAATTGCCTTGATGCACATTGCATTTGTAGACAACCGTCTTTACCGCTTGTTACAACAGATGAAAATTCAATAATGGGCATAATATCCTTTCCTTGTATTGTAAAATAGCTATTAACTAATACTAGTATTAATACCTAATATGACAATTTTATTTATTAATTATAGAAAGAGATAATCTATTATTTAGTTATTGAAAAATAATGAGTTAATTGGCTTTATGACGGTAAAATAAAATTCCCTTACTTTATAAATAAAATAAGGGAATTAAAGTGACAGAATAATAATTAGCAATTTATCGTAATTGATACACTTTAGTTTGACATGCCGTTGATTCAGGGCAACTTTTACAGCTACCACTAAAACAGGACTCGACATCCACTTCTTGAATTTTACCCATCATTTTTAATCGCTCTAACATTGCTTGTACCAGTGATTCTGACATATGTAGCTGATGGCTAACTAGACGAGCGTCAGCTCGGCCATTTAGAGCGACACAATCACGTACCTGTATCAAACTTGCCATCTTATTTCCTCTGTCTTTTTCGTAAACTTAGTGACAGCTACCTTCTTTAGAGCAACACTGTTTTGCTAAAGATTTTTTACTGCTTAAATTAATAGTAAGACGATTACGTGCCTGACGTAATAACATAAACAGTATTAAGTTAAATATCACTACAATAGCAATGGTTATTGTACTGCTTTGAGGATGCTCGCTAAAGGTCGCAATTTGGTAAAATAAGGCGGCAACACAATAAGCAATATTTAATCCCCAAAGAATAGAGAATGTCATCCATCCACGGCTAGTTTCACGAGCGATAGCTCCCATCACTGAGACACAAGGCACATAGAGTAGGACGAAAATAAGGTAGCTATAGGCCGCGGTTGAGGTGCCAAATTTCGCACTCATCGTACCCATGGTACCAGTATCCATTTCACCATCACCTTTGCTGGCTTCTATTGGATTAGAAAGTGCGGCAATGGTAAACGTCTCTTTTAAGCTATCCCATGTTTCACCAAAGGCATCACCAATCTCACCCCATAAATCAAAGTCTTCAGGCACAAATGGCTCATTAATAATACTTTCTGCGGTATAAAGCGTATTTAATGTACCTACAACAACTTCTTTCGCCATAGCACCAGTGACAAGACCTACAGTTGCTTGCCAGTTATCACTATGAACACCAATAGGTTTAAGGAGCGGTGTTAATACCTTACTTACAGAAGCAAGTGCTGAGTCATTGATGCTATCAGCCGGTTTACCTGAGAATGTGAAACTATTTAATGCACCGATAAACATACTGGCGACAATAATTACTTTACCTGCACGTACAACAAATCCTTTTAAACGCTGCCAAGTTTGCAGTAAAAGTGTTTTTGCATGAGGAACATGATAAACAGGCAGTTCCATGACGAAAGGTGAGGCTTCACCACGCATAATGGTATGTTTCAACATCAAACCGGTAAGGATGGCAATGAAGATCCCTAACAGGTAAAGAGAGAAAACCACACTAGCCCCATTTTTACCAAAAAAGGCGGCAGCAAAGACGGCAAATATCGCTAAACGCGCACCACAAGACATAAACGGTGCCATTAGAATAGTGATTAATCTCTCTCTTGGCGCATCTAAAGTACGTGCACCCATAATAGAAGGCACATTACAACCAAAACCTACAATCAGTGGTACAAAGGATTTACCTGGTAAACCTAATGTTTGCATTAATCTATCCATGACAAAAGCTGCACGCGCCATATAACCAGAATCTTCAAGGATAGATAAAAATAAGTACATCATGCCGATTTGTGGTACTAAAGGTAAAACAGTATTAATACCCCCACCAACACCTTGTGCTAGGAAAATGGTCAACCAATCAGGGAAATTGAAGGTTGCACCTAGCCATTGAATACCATGAATAAATATTGCCTCAGAACCGCCTTCAAAAGCAGGCTGTAAAGCACCACCAATATTGATGGCGAGAACAAACATTAAGTACATAACAAACAAGAAAATAGGGACGCCTAGCCAGCGATTTAAGATGATTTTATCAATATTTTGCGTTAAGCGATTAGGCTTAATAGACTCCATATTGATAACCGCATGGCAAATACGTTCAATATTATGATAGCGCGCATCTGCAATGACTAATTCAGGTTCGTTATTGTGTTCATCTTGAATACGTTGACGAATTGCTTTGATTTCATCAGTCGTTAATTCTGCGCGTTGATGAGTATAAATATCCCCTTCTAAACATTGCAAAGCCATCCAACGGCGTTGTTGTAGATTAAATTCATCATGATTTATTTTTTCAGCTAAATTTTCTACTTCATTTAAAAGCCATACAGGATAGGATGTCAGCAGTTCTTTTGGCTTTTTCTTTTCTGCTGGAAATGTATCGATAGTCTGTTTTAACTCACTAATACCTGTCGCTTTTGTCGATATTAATGGAATGACAGGGCAACCTAACTCTTCTGAAAGCGCCTTTATGTCGATATGCATATCTTGGTGCTCAGCAATATCGAGCATGTTTAATGCAACAATGCATGGAATTCCCAGCTCAAGAAGTTGCAATGTGAGATACAAATTCCGTTCAAGATTTGATGCATCGACAACGTTGATAAGCATGTCGGCTTCATTACTTAAAATAAAGTGACACGCTATTTGTTCATCAAGTGATGTTTGTTCTGAAATGGTAGTAAGAGAATAAGTACCCGGTAAATCGACAAGTTCAACTTTATGGTTTGCCGTTGTGAAGCGACCTACTTTGCGTTCAACCGTTACCCCAGCCCAGTTACCGACACGTTGACGAGAACCTGTGAGCTGATTAAAAAGCGTTGTTTTACCGGCGTTAGGATTACCGATAAGACCAATAGTGAGAGGAGTCATAATAGTGATGCCAATTGTTGTGTTGCCTGATTGAATAGCTAATAACGTTTATTTTTCGTTGTGAATGACTTCACTGAGATTAATCAGCGCAAGATCTTTTTTTCTTAAAATCAAAGAGACGCGATGTGTTTCTATTTGGATAGGATCGCCTAAAGGTGCAATACGAATAACGTTGAAAATGGCACCTGGTAACATCCCCAATGACAGCAGTTTTTGACGATAAGCAGGGCTTATCTGTGGTGAATAACTCAGAATTTTATAACTATGGTCTGGGATTAGAGACATAAATTGTCCTTCCACGAATATTGATACAAAAACAATAGTATTGATAATTATTAACGCATGTAAAAAGATAACACACAAGAAAAACAAGGTAATTATAATAAATATTTTTAATACAAATGAGAATTATAACCATCCTTATTGGACATAATTTAGCTTATTTTATGTTCGTTTCCCCTTGATGTAAATCAAGTAGAGAAAAGAAATTAACGTGAAAATAAGTCAGATATGGCAATATTTTATCTGTGTTATAGAAATAAAAATAGAATGTAAATACGTGGTGAGGTTATTTATCATATAACGTAGCAATTGTGTAACAATAGATTAATTATGTTAACTGGTAACAAGTCTAAATTTATTTGTATTAAGTGGAAATAATCACGTTGAAATGATTAAATAAGGTAAACGGTTGGGGTAAAATAAGGAAGAAAATATTTTGAGTGATGAGTGAAAAAGTAACAATCACTGACAGATATTTTCTTTATGAATATCTGCCAGCTAATCGTTATTAATAAAGATTATTGGCCTTTCAATAACTGCATAATATCTTCTGTTTTTTCCTCGTCATCATCATCTTCAAATTCGATGCCTAACTCAGCCATTAATGCATCAATACGATCGAGGGTTTTCTCTGTGTACGCTTGTTCTTCTGCTGTCAGCTTTTCGCCATTTTCAAGACGAGAAAGCAATTCATCTAAACGTGCGTCATTTTCTAAGTTATCTAATTCTTGTTCTGGTGTTAAACGTGTTGGCTCTGGTTTAACGGATGCCGGTTTTTTCTTCGCAATTTTGGTTGTTTCACCGACGATTAATGGAATCGGTTTTTTACTACCAATGCGTGGATCTTTTAGTTCACTATTTGCAGTTTGTTTACCTGTTGCTACTTCCTGCTGACGGTTACCAGCAGGATTACCGCGATGTTTCTTTTGACGCTTACGCTCACGTCCTTCCGCATTTAATTCAGCACGCGTTTTACGTGTTTTACTTGCGGGTGTTCTTTTAATCATATTCATAATGGTAACTCGATTGTGATCTTCTTGGTTGCGCAATCTATCAGAAACTATTTTTTGATAAAAGCGCAAAATTAAGACAATTTAATTTTTGCTGACGTACAATGCACCGCTCGCTTCACTATACTTGACGGTATCGTGGCATTAATTAACTAAAAATTTAAATTTATTAACCTAACATTCTGTTTATTATGACATCAACAGCGACTCAATTACGCAAACCAGTATATTGGTGGATTATTGGTTATGCGATTTTATGGATCTTCGTGAGCTATCTCTTTGACCCCACTGTACCCTATGACGCAGTAGAAGCTGTCAATTGGGGAACTAATGGAGGATGGGGCTCACCTAAAAATCCGTGGTTTGTCGGCTTTATTATGTGGCCTGCAATTTACGGTGGTATCGATTTTAGCTTTTATTGGTATTTTATCCACTTTATTGTGATTGCCATTGGGCTATTGGGTGTTTGGAACTTAGCTTATAAGTTAACGAAAGATGCCAGCCTTGCTTGGTTTGCCATGTTAGGATTAAATTTATCAGGTGTGATTAACTTTGATATTATTCCTTACAATGATAATTATATCCTTGTTGGTTGCTGGGCATGGGCTTTATATTGCTTTGTTTGTGCTATTAATGATAATCCCAAATATTGGCTTGGATTTGCAATCGTGATGGGTATTGCCACTATGGGGAAATATTCATCATTAGCTATTATAGCATCAGTATTTATATTAAGTGTGTTTGTACCTAAGGTACGTAAAAGCTATCACTCACCTTATTTTTATTTAGCTATGGCGATTTGGTTTGCTTTTGTTATCCCTAATTTTATTTGGTTATGGCAAAACGATTTTGCGGCCTTTAAATGGGTAAATTCTCAAATAGATCACCGTTTTAATTTACGTACTGCACGTGCTGCATTAACGGTATTTTATCCCGTTATTATTATGTGGATTATTGTTCGCTTATATGGCGGAAGAACAAGTTGGTCAACTTCACAAGACAGTAAGTTACTTAACTTTATTTTGCTTTTCCCGTTATCTATTATTTTTATCTGGTTTTGTTTTAATGATGGTGGGCGTATTACGGAATGGTTACAGCCATTTATGTCAGTAGCTACTGCGTTATTTGTAGGTTCAATTAAGATAAAACCAACGCGTTCATTACGTGGTATATTATATGGTTTAGGTGTTTTTGGCTTACTGATTATTTCAGGATATACCGTTGTTCAAGCCACTAATGTACGAGGTGCAGGGCAAAAATTTATTGGTGTAAAAGTATTTGTGAATGAGGTTGAACAAGCTTGGCATCAACGTTATCACACGCCATTAGCTTATACTGGTGGTGAATATATGCATGAATGGACGACGTTTTATGGTAAAGATAGACCGCATTCTGCTCAGCCATGGATAATCAAAGAAAACATTCAGCCACCTAATATCTATAATCGCCATATCACTCTAGACCAATTAGAAGAGAAAGGCGTTGTATTGATTGATAAAGTAGGCGTTCATTGTGATCATGCTCATTTTACAGAAGGCTTGCGCCATTGGCCTAATTTGAAAATTGATGATACACAAGAAATTATCTTTCATTCTGAGCCAGGTGGAGTAGGACAACCTGTTTGTATTGGTTTTGTCGCGCCTAAAACGCAACAAGAGAGATAAAACATGCGCTACACAGATATTCAGATTGAAACCCAAAGATTACGGCTTCGCCCATTTGAAATGAGTGATGCTAATGCGTGGTTTAAAATAATGAGCTCACCTGAAGTGACGCGTTATTGGAGCCATCTTCCTTGGCAAACATTGCAAGAAGCACAAGAAGACATTATCCAAGATATCACGCATATGGAGCGAAAAGAGTATCTGCGTTTGGCCATTACAGAAAAAATAACTGGCCATCTATTAGGTATGTGTATTTTCTTTAACTATTATCCTCGTTCAGATCGTGGCGAAATTGGCTATTGTCTTGATACGGTTTATCAAGGTAAAGGTATAATGAAAGAAGCAATGCTAGCCTTTATTGATTATCTACATACTCATTTAGCTATTCGTCGTTTAGAGGCGGATATTCATCCTAATAATAAAGCCTCTGCAGCGTTATTGAATACATTGGGTTTTGAACAAGAAGGCTATTTAAAACAACGTTGGGTTGTGGGTGGTGAGATTTCAGATTCGGAAATTTATGGATTATTGTTATAACGTTATAGATATCACAGCATAAATCGTAAAAGCACAAGTGTTCAATTTCACTTGTGCTTTTTTATTATCAATTAGAACAAGTTGTTTAAATCAATAGCATGAGTATCGACTAATAATATTTTAAAGATAAAGAGTAACGATACGATAACAACGCACAGATTGATCTCTTTCCAACGAAAGGTGCCTATTTTCATTACACAATAGGCGATAAAGCCTAACGCAATGCCTTCTGTAATGGAAAAGCTAAATGGCATCATCACGGCGGTAATAAATGCAGGTACAGACTCTGTTAAATCATTCCACTTCACGCGAGTTAGGCTTGATGTCATTAACACACCCACATAAATTAATGCACCTGCTGTAGCATAGCTTGGTACCATACCAGCAAGGGGTGATAAGAAAATGGCTAATAAGAAGAGAATACCCACGATAACCGCAGTTAAGCCTGTACGACCGCCGACAGAAACACCAGAGGTACTTTCTATAAAGGCCGTCACAGAAGATGTTCCCATTGCTGAACCTGCAACAGAGCTTAGGCTATCAACATATAAAGCTTGCTTCATACGTGGAAATTGCCCTTTTTCATTGGTTAATCCTGCTTTATCAGTAACACCTATTAATGTACCCGATGAATCAAAAAGATTGACCAGCATAAAAGCAAAAATAACCCCTGATAGACTAATATCTAAAGCGCCAACGATATCAACTTTACCTACAACTGTTGTTACTGAAGGTGGAAGAGAAAAAACGCCTTGATATTGAACATCACCTAATAACAGACCAATGACAGTGGTGATAATAATAGAGATAAGAATGGCAGCATGAATATTTCTAGCCGCGAGAATAGCGATAATAAAAAAGCCCAGTGCACCTAATAAAACGTTATGAGAAGCAAAATTACCGATAGTCACAATGGTGTCATTATTTGGAATAATAATACCTGAGTTTTTTAACCCCATCATGGCGATAAAAAGGCCGATACCACTAGTTATACCAACGCGTAAACTTAATGGAATATGGGCGATTATCCAATAACGGATACGAAATAATGTAAGTAGTAATAATCCAACAGCACCCCAAAAAATCGCACCCATTGCGACTTCCCATGAATATCCCATTGCGCCAACAACGACAAATGCAAAAAAGGCATTTAATCCCATGGCAGGTGCAACAGCGATAGGAAGATTGGCAACAAGTCCCATTAAGATGCTACCAAAAGCAGCGATTAAGCAGGTTGTGACGAAGACGGCTTTGATATCCATATGGGCTGCCGCCAAAATTTGAGGGTTAACAAAGATGATATAAACCATGGTTAAGAATGTGGTGACACCAGCAATAATTTCGGTGCGCGCTGTAGTACCATGTTCTTGTAGTTTAAACACACGTTGGAGCAAACCCTGTGGTGCAGAATTTGTTGATGACATGCTCATAGACAAAAGATCCCAAAAAAAATGTTTTTCGCTTTATCCTACACAAATAAAAACAGAACTGCATTAAAAAAAAGTAATCGATTGCGTTCTCAGGGAAATATGAGTCAATATCTCTGTAAATAAACCATAGCGAAATATCAATATTTACAATGATATATTGAATGATAATCTATCAATAAGATTGAAATAAAATAAATAATAGAATAAGAAAATCTTTATTTTAGTCATTTTAAATATACTTAAATCATAACAAATAATAATAAACTGGGCACTTTATGATAAATGGAAGAATACTTACTTTATTAAAATAGATGAGTATGAAAATAAATTTTAAAAAATAACATCATTAGTATTATTTTTCCTTAGTATATTTTAGTTTATTAAAATCTATATATTACAACGCGTTGTGTATCTTATTTGTTAATAAGTAATGAAAAGATTATCTAATTACTATTATTACCTTTATTTTATTCATAATAGGAAATATAAGTTAATTTAAAATAACAATTAATATGAAATTTATTTTTTAATTTATCTTGAAAAATAAATTTATTTATCTACATTTAAATTACTTATTTCTCTCTAAGGAAATAAAAATTAAACATTGTTAGTACAGCATTTAATTATACTTATATGAAATTTTATTTTTATTTATATAAAAATAAATGGTGATTTTCTATCTAAAAAATATTTATTTAATATAACTAAGGTGATTATGATGAGTAGAGAAAATAAATTTTCTTTCAAAGTTAATTTACTCGTGTTTTCCATTCTATCAACATTAAATATGGCGACAGTAGTACATGCTGATCCCGCTGCTAATATTGGACAAAATAAAAATGTTGAAGTTATTAATATAGCCGCGGCGATTAATGGTAGCTCTATTAATGAAGTAAAAACATTTAATGTACCTAAAGAAGGTGTGATTTTAAATAATAGCATCAATGAAATTGAAACAATATTATCAGGAAAGGTTCCTGGTAATAATAATTTATCAAATAGTGTTGCAGAAGATATTATCTTAGAAGTAAAAACAAAAAAGGCCAGTATATTAAATGGACCTGTGGAAGTTGCAGGAACGAATGCTAGGATTATTCTTTCTAACCCATCAGGTATTACTTGCAGTAGCTGTAATTTTTTAAGTGCTAATCGTGTTGTATTAACAACAGGTTCTTTAGAGATACAAGATAGTGCAGTAAATGGTTATAAAGTTGAAAAAGGAAACATTACTATCAATGGTAATGCTGTTATTGATGAAACCACGGAACAGTTAGATTTAATCGCAAGAAATGTGTTGGTTGATGGTGTTATGGATGCCGCTGGTGTCAATGTGAAAATGACAACAGGAGCCAATGCGGTTGATAAAGATAATGAATCAATTACAGCAATTAAAGGAAGTGGTGCTGCAAGTAAATACAGTTTACAAGTATTAAAATACGGTGAAATTAAAGATGAATCATTTCAATTTGTAGGTCCAGAAAAAAAAGCAAATCTTATTAATAATGGCACAATAGAAAGTAGTGAATCAGGTATCGATATATCACATACAGGGGCTCTGGTAAACGAAAAAGGCAGTATATTATCAAGTGGTGATATTAATGCTGTATTTGAAAATGGTATTACAAATAAAACAGGGAAAATACAAAGTAGTAAAGCCATCTCTATAGATATAAAAAATGAAAAGCTGTCGAATATAAATGGTGGCAATATTTCTGGTATTGGTAATGTTTCTATAAATAGTGGCGAATTAAATAATGAAGCTTCATATATTGCCAGTGAAGATAAAGTTAATATAAATACCAATATGAAAGAGATGACAAATGCATCAACAATTGGTGATGAAGTTGGTATTGCAGCAACTAATGGTATTACGATTAATAGCGGTACTTTTAATAACAAAGCAGGACAAATGCGCTCTGAGGATTATATTGATATTAATACCAATATAAAAAGTTTCAGTAATATTAATAGCCGTATCGATGCTGCGGGTGATATTACCTTAAATAGCGGGGAGATTATTAACGATCAAAGTCGCTTACGGTCAGTAAAAAGCTTATCAATTGATACCAATGGTAATTCGCTTAAAAATACAGGCCTAACCGCAGATACAGCAAGTGATGACTCACTAGGCATATTGAGTGGTAGTGGTGGTATGTCAATCAATACAGCAGGATTAAATAATGATCAAGGTATTATCGCAACGGAGGGACCTCTGAATCTTGCTAATAAAGGGGATTATTCGAGTAAATGGGGACAAATAAAAACGGGTGGTTATTTAACCTTCAATAGCGAAAAGTTCTTCAATCAATATGGTGGGTTGGCTTCTCAATTTGGCGCTAATATTACGATTGAGAAAACGCTCGATAATACCTATGGTGTTTTATATTTAGAAGGTGATGATGTTGTGGTGAATGCTCCTTATATTAATAACAATAAAGGCGTTATTAAAGGTGATGTCATTCATCTTAAAACAGACAAATTTAATAATACGGCTGGGTTTACTGTGACAGAAGTTAAACTTGAAGTCGATGCACCTGAAGTCACTAATAATAATAGTGCTGAATTTAAAACAGAAATGGGATTTTATCTAGGTCAGCCAGATCAAAAAGGAGGAATTGTTAGTAAAGGAAATATGATTTTAAAAGGTAATAAACTTTCCTCAACTAGTGGTCGTATCGTAACAGAAAATGGCGATATGAAATTAAATTATCAAAATATTGATAATACCAAGGGTCTTATTGCATCTAAAAAAGAAGCTTCTGTTATTTCTACATTCTTTACTAATACACAAGGTACGTTATTTGGTGAAAATAAATTAACACTACGTACGGGTGTACTTAAAAATAATGGTAGTGGTTCTGTTGATAGCAATGACTTAAAAGGTGTTGTTGCATCAGAAGGTATTTCAGATATTACCATTTATACTGACTTTGAAAATAGTGGAATGATATCTGGTATTAAAAAGTTAATGATGAATATTGAAGGTAAATATACCAATGCTGTAGATAGTGTTGCTTCTGGTGAGGAAAGCCTTGAACTTAATGTTAAAGGAAACATTATTAATCGCGGAATATTAAATTCAGTGAAAACATCCACAATCTCAGGTCAAAATATTACTAATGAAAAATCAGGTGTTATTGTTGGTAAAGAAAAATTAACCATCAATAATTCAGGGAAATATACCAATAAAGGTAAAGTTATAAGTCCTGATGAAGAATAAAAATAAATAAACGATGAGCGGTATAACTACCGCTCATATATTCAATAATATAAACATAGAGTATTTAATGAAAAGTGGTATAGATATTATAGAAATAAAAAGAGTCTCTCTTGCAATAGAAAGAAGTGGTGAGAAATTATTAAGGAAAATATTAACAACATATGAACTAAAGGAAATAGGGATTTTAAATAAAAACCATCATCGTATTGCGGGTTTTTGGGCAGCAAAAGAAGCAGCAGTAAAGGCATTAGGAACAGGTTTTCGTCTTGGTATTTTATTTCATAACATAGAGATAAGACATGATATATATGATGCTCCTTATTATATTTTTACAGGTAATTTCCTTAGAATTTTAAATAAAGAAAATATAGTAAAAACATCATTAAGTATCTCTCATTGTAATGAATATGCGGTAGCAATGGCAGTATTCAATTAATCTAATAGGTAATGAATTATGTTTACATATTCTGATTTAAATAAAAAAAATATAATCGTAACAGGAGCCAACGGAGATATAGGAATAGCAATTTGTCAAAAATATCTTGAACAAAACTGTACAGTTTTTGCTGTTTATCATAAAAACAGAAATGAATTAGATAAATTAAAAGAAGAAAATAGATATAGTGAATCACTATATATTTTAAATTGCGATATTAGTGATAATGATTCAATTACCGACTTTTTTATTTTATTAAAAGAATATGTTAATACTGTACATGTATTAGTAAATAATGCTGGAGTTATCAAAGATGAATTATTTTCAGCTATTAACATTAATGATTTTGAATATGTTATTAAAACTAATTTAATAGGAACATGTCATTTTACAAAGCAAATATTATTGTTATTACGATCGGCAAATAAAGGTGTCATTATTAATGTTTCATCTATTGCCGGTATTGTACCTAGTATTGGACAAAGTAATTATAGTGCCGCCAAATCAGGAATTATTGGTTTTACGCATACACTTGCAGCAGAGCTTGCCAGTAAAGGAATAAGAGTTAATGCAGTCGCTCCCGGTATGATTGAATCTGTGATGGTAAAAAAAGTATCACGTCAGATTGTTAGACAAGTGAAATCTGTTATTCCACTTCAACGTTTAGGTTTAAGTGAAGAAGTTGCAAATGCTATTTTATTTTTAAGTTCAGAGGCATCTAGCTATATCGTTGGGCAAACGCTAATAGTTGATGGTGGCATGGTAATGCGATGAGAGAACAAATTAATGAGTCACTATAATCATTCACTTGTGCCACCTACCTTATTTTTAAAAATGGGAGGATGGCGGCAACCCACTATTATGGTGGATAGAATTATTGATTTTATTCCAGGTAAAAAAGGACATATTACCGTTATAAAGCATGTCACATTCAATGATAATTATTTATTAGGACATTTTCCTCAACATCCCGTAATGCCAGGAATAATGATTGCTGAGATATTTGGACAGGCCAGTGAATATTTATCTTTTATTAATGATTTTTGTATTCTTTATAAACGCTTAAAAAATATTGAATTGAAATCGTTTAATGATATATCTAAAGCAATAAATGAACCTATTTCAGAATCTATTCTATGTACTCATAGGCAGAATGTTGAAGGTGTATTAGCTTCACAAAATTTAAAATATAAAAATGCCGTATATCCTGGTGATACGATAGAAGTAAAAAGTAAGCTAATTCTTTCAGATCCTTATTATTTTAAACATTATTTTGTAGAGGCGAGAGTAGGGAAAAATATTATCGCTAATGGCACTATCGTTAATTATAGAGAAAGTTATGAATTAAAATAGACCACTTAATTTTTTAGAGATGAATATTATGATAAATAAAAGTTTATTAAATGAAAAAATTGAAATAAGAAAAAATATGTTAAAAATAGTGAAAGCAGGATTAATTGAAAGACTTAATTTATATAGAAACATAAACCAAATTGATGA
>NZ_LXEN01000069.1 GCF_001654855.1 Proteus myxofaciens ATCC 19692 | reverse complement strand
TCATCAATTTAATTGAGGTTATTATATGAAATATTTTAATATTAAAAAAACAGAAGATGTTATATTTGATACATATAATGGTATTACTCTTCCTAAATATTATTCTGATAGATGCGATACATATTTTGCAGTAAGAAATACGGTTTTAATGACGGATTTTTCACATCACGCCATAGTTAATGTCTCTGGTGATGATGCATGGCGATTATTAAATTATTTTATTTCAGCTGATCTTTCGACTATCCGCGATGAACAACTGCTATATACGTTAATTCTTAATAATAATGGCAATATAATTAGTGATTTATATATTATCTGTGATAACGAAAGCTACTTTCTTATTTGTGAGTGGATGAATAGTGAGCAATTATGTAGATTGATTAACGAATGTATTATAGATAAAGCACATTGTGGTGAACAATATTTAATCCATCAAGTTATGCCTCTTACTCCTCAATGGAGAATGATTTGTGTAGAAGGACCTTATTCATGGGAAATTCTTTCTGAAATTTTCGGTATGGATATCATTGGGTTACCTTTTCATGAATTTATGTATATTGAGAATGATGTTCTGATCATGAGGGTAGGAAAACATGGTGAATATTGTTATTACATTATAGGGGATGAAGAAAAGTTATCAAAAATATGGGAGAGTATTTCTCAACTATCTGAGAAGTATGATCTGATAATTGGCGGTGTAGGTTATTTAAAAAATATCAGAATAGAAAATCCATGCTGGGAGCCAGAAGTATATAACGTGTTTAGCCGTTGCCCTATAGAATTACAAATGCAATGGGCTATTGGTTATGATAAAGATGAATTTATTGGTCAAGATGAAATAAAAAAACGTTCTGACATAGGTGTAGAACAACAAATTGTTGGTGCTAGAATTAAAGGAATAGGTGAGAATATTGAGATAAATATAGGTGATCCTATTTTTTATCAACAACAAAATATTGGTGTTGTTATCGATTGCGGATTGTCATATTCCCTAAATGATTATATTGCTAGAGTTTTATTAAAATATGAATTTGCGTATGTAGATATTGATGATTATGTTATCAGAACAAAAAATGGAGATGTTTCTTTTATTACTGTTAGTATCCCATTTATTAATAATTTAAGTATGAAAATAAGCCCAACAGAAGATAGTTATCTTAATAAAAATAGAGATAAATAAATATATCAATATTAAATTTCATACAAATATATTAATTTAATTTTTTATAGGTATTAATATGAATATAAAACGTCGCCGGGTTGTTATAACGGGGATGGGAGTTTTATCATCCTTAGCTAAAAACATTCCTGAATTTAAACAAGTTCTATTTAAAAAGAAATGCAATATAAAACCTAGTCAACGATATTTAAAATGGTTTGAACATGCTAATGCTTCAGAAATAGAAATGGTAATAAATTATGATGATATTCCTAAAAACATTGTTGAATATTTAGATAATGCCGCTTTATGGGCTTATCGAGTCAGTAGCGAGGCATTACAACAGGCTCATTTAAAAGATAACCAAGCTATTTTAAATCATACCGCGATGATTGTAGGAGTATCTTCTGCCGGTACCGAAGCTTTTTTACCTTTATTTGAACAGCATATTGACGATTTTTCTATCAAAAAAGCCATTTTATCAGGTGGTTTTTCATCATGCTGTTCAAGTGTATCAAGCTTATTAGGATTACGAGGTGGTATCGAATTAGTTGCCACGGCGTGCACAGCAAGTCCTAACGCGATTGGTATGGGTTATGACTATATCCAAAATGGTAAAAATCCCGTGGTATTGGCAGTGGGAACTGAGCCAATCTATTTACCGACATTTGCAGGATTTTATGCACTGAATGTGATGAAAAAACAGCCAACTTCACCATTTTCAGGTATCCCTGGTATGTCTATTGGTGAAGGCGCTGGCGCTTTGGTACTAGAAGAGTATGAACATGCACTAGCAAGAGGTGCGACGATATATGGAGAAATTGTCTCTTATGCGACATCTTGTGATGCTTATCATGAGACAGGCCCTTCACCTAGTGGAGCTGGCGCTGTACAAGTGATGCAAAAGGCTATACGTAATGCGGGTATTGAACCGAAAGAGATAGAGTATATCAATGTGCATGGAACAGGAACTGAGGCTAATGATCGCATTGAAACGATGTCTATGAAAAAAGTTTTTCCTCATATTTACGAAACTCCTTTAAGCTCAACAAAATCCTATGTCGGTCATAATATTGGTGCCGCAGGCATTGTAGAAATTATCGCTTGTTTTATTTCTTTAGCTGAGGGAAAAATTCTTCCTACATTAAACTTTACTAAACCAAGGCAATCTTGCGATTTAAATTATGTTCCTAATGAATTTCAAGATAAAAAAGTAAAATTATTTATGAAGAACAATTATGCTTTTGGCGGTAATAATTGTTCTATTATTGCCAGCCCTCAGCTTGCAGAGATTGAACCTCAAGAATATCACGCAAAGCGAGTTGTGATTACTGGATTAGGCGCTATTACTTCATTGGGTAATAGTGTCAGAGAAATCATGCAAACACTTTGGAAGAATAAAAAACAAGGTGTATTAAAAAAAATCGTATTTGATGATGATGTGCAAAAGGATATTAATAATTTAATGTCCGTTGTGATCAAAGATAAAGAATTTGAGGCATCACTTGGGCATCCTTATTTTAATCAAGAACGCGACAACCATTTAAAAACCCATGCCTGTTATCATGCAGTTAATAATGCAGAACCTAAAAAAAGATTACGACGTTTTGATGCTCGTAAAGCAGTGCCTAGTGGTACATATGCCTTATTAGCATTGAATGAAGCGCTTACAGATGCTAATCGTAAAATTAATCGAGATGGAGATAATTTAGGCTTTATTGTTGGCATGTCAAAAGGGCCACAAAGTACGGTTAATCGCTATTTACAAAGTCTTATTCCCGATCCAACAAAAGTTAGAACATCCGAATTTCCGGGAACTTTAATGAATGCAGTACCTACTTTTTGTGCTATTACAGAAGGCATTAAGGGATATACCACGACTCTTGCAACAGGCGTGAATGCAGCATTAGGGGCATTAACTTACGGATATGAAATTATTCGCCAGGATTTACAACCTCAAGTAATTGTGGGGGGTGCTGATGAGCACTTTGGCTCTATTTCACTTTATTTTCAAGCAATGAGTGAAAAAATAAACCTCACCACACAAGTTGAGGATTATCAAATTTATTCAAAAGAAAAGACAGGTTATATACCAGGAGAAGGTGCCTGTATGCTATTTATTGAGGATAGGGAATATGCCAATAAACGGGGTGCAAAAATATATGCAGAAATAGTTGGGTATGGTAAATCAAATGATACAACTTTTTTAGATGAAGATAATATTTCAGAAAAAATTGATGCATTAAGTATGGCAATAGAGCAAGCATTTGTAGAGGCTCAATTAAATCCTGGTGATATTGATATTATCTGTGGAACGAGTGATGGAAATAAAGAAAACGATAAAGTTGAAATAAATGCTATTCGCCAAGTCTTTTTTAAAACATCACCTCAGGTTCCTGTTGTAAATTACAATGCTTTATTTGGGTTGGTTGAATCTTGTTCTGGATTACTTGCTATTACTCTTATCATTAATATGATGTTAGAAGAAAAGATTATGCCTTTTCCTTATACAAATAAATTTATTGATAATGATATTAACTTTATCACTAAGCCATTAAATAAAAAAATAAATTATGCTCTAATTCTCGGTTCATCAGAAGGTTGTAATCACTATGCCATTATTATTAGGAAGCCGATATGAATAAGGTAATAATAAGTGGATGGGAAATTGAATTACCTTTGGTTAATAATTTTTCTAGTTTTGAAAAACTTTTATTAAATCAAGAAAAAATTATAAGTAAAAAATATTTCAGTGATGATAAATTAGCGAATTATTTTAAATTTCAAGTAAATCCTAATGTTATTCAATATAAAAATAAAGAAATTAATCTTTTTGATAAAATAAGAAATTTGATTGATAGCGGATTACAACATGCTCAAATAACATGGAATATAATAAATAGCTCTAGAGTAAAAATATATCTTTCAGGGCAAGGGCCAAGAGCAAATTTTATTGATTATCAAGGGTTTTATGATAAAAATGATGCAGAAGATGTTAAATATTCACCTAATATAAAAAAATTACATGCTTCTTCCTATGCACAAGATAGTCTCGCTAATAAATTGTTTAAATTATATCAATTATGTTTTCCGCCTATTTCTATTTATTGTGCAAGCAATTCGGCTTTAATGGCAGTACATATTGCTAGGCAAGAGATTAAAAATAAGACTATAGATATTGCGATTATTCTTTCGTGGAATGATATCTTGCTACAAGATCTCGCGTTTATGGATGGCCAGAATATGCTAGTAACAGAGCATGCACAACCTCTAAGTAAGCAGAGTGATGGTGTTTTATTATCGGCTGGTTATTCTGTTCTTATATTAGAAGAAAAAGAACAAGTTGAAAAAAGAAAAAATAAACCCTTACCAATAATACATAGTTCTTTCTTTATGCAAAGTAATGCGGAAAAAAATTTAGGTGGTACTTTATTTAATTTTTATACAATATCAAAATTAATTATTAATGTACTTGAACTATCATCATTTTCACCATTAGATATTGGCGCAATTTTTATTCATGGTAATGGTTCTATTATTAGTGATAAAGCTGAGGTAATGGCTATCTCTCATGTTTTTAAAGAAAATCTTAATGTCCCTATTATAAGCTATAAAGGTCAAATTGGTTATATATCCAATTGTTCTGGTGTAATTGATTTGATCATAATGGCAAATTCATTGAATAAAAAGAGACTTATTCCTTCTGCAAGTCATTATCCAATAGATGATGCGATGGATCTTAATTTTTTATCTGATAGAAAAGTGCTCCAATATAAAAATAAGCCAATGCTAAAAATAGGGTTAGGTATGGATGGTTCTCTTATTGCGATGATATTAATATCTGATGAGGAAAAATAATGATAATATCAGAGTATTCAAATGCTATTAATATTGCCGCCTATATAGTTTGTGAACCTGAGGAAACGTCGATACCATTTATTCCTTCATGGTATAACGTATGGGAATCACATATGTTACGTTTATCACTGAAAAAATTAGGAAGTACAAATTGGAGTTTTAAGCGATATGGTATCAATAAGAATATTTATTTAAGAGAAGGTTTAAGAAAATCTAACTTTCGCCCTTATCTTTATGCGATAGAACATGCTTTTGATCTCGCATTTTCACAATTAAGTCATAAAGAAAAATTTCAATTAAGAAAAGAAAAAAATGGATTAATTTATATTGATTCGTGGGGAGAACTAAGTCCATTTGAAAATATTGATAGTTTACGGGATATTTTTTCTTTAAATATTATCCCAAGGAATATACTAAAAAAATATAATATAAAAGAAATATCTTGTAAGGTAAGAGGTGAACGTAATGCATTGCTTTCCTCTTTATTATTAGCCCAAGATCTTATTAATAATAATATAGTTAATAATGTTTTTATTTGTGGTGGTTTTAGAGCTATTCCTATTTTATCATTTACAGAAATTGATAGACAACCACTAACATTATCTTTAATGAAAGGAAAAAATAAAACAATTAATAGTGTTGAAAGAGTACTTTGCATTATTCTTAGCAAAAAAAATATATCTAATACATATTTTTCAGTTAATAGGTTTTTTTCTTTGCCTAAAAATAAAAAATACGCAATAAAAACTTTGCTTAAAAATTGGAATGAATGTATAAATAAAAATACAAAAGCAATATATTCTACATCTCTGCCCACATATGAATATAATGAAATTTTAAATAAAACATTAAAAAATATTCGAAAAGATATTGCTTATTATTCGTTAAATAAACTTTATGGTGATAGTGGTTTTATTACACCCGCTTTAATATTAAATCATTTGGATTATATAAAAAGTCATCTATCTCATCATCTTTTAACCACTTTTGATGGCGATAGAGGCGTCTGGTTTCTCGATTGTTGGAAACAATAAAAGGAGGCATTATGATAGGAATTCAGTATGCAGAACAATTACCTATTATTTCTTTACTAAATATTAATAAATCAATTGAGAAAGAGAATCGTAAATATATTCTTTTAAAAGAAATAACGTTAATAATAAAAAATAATAGCTTTATAGTAATAAGATATAATAATAAAGATGAAATTAATGCATTAAATAATATTTCATTGGGGATAGATATTGATTACTCTGGCTTTGCTTATTTACTTGGATATTATTTACCTTCATTAAATAATAATCAACGTGCAAGATTAAGAGCTAAGCTATTAAGCTTTATAGATAATAAGAATCATGTTTTTGGTGATTTTAATGTTTTTGATAATATTTATTATTCATTATTAACTCATAAAAGTAAGAAAGAACTCAATATGAATATTATGAATTCTCTTTCATATATGGATATAGAACATTACTATAAAGAAAAAATAAAGAATATCCCTTCTGACTTATTATTAAATGTTGTTTTTGCAAGAGCTATAGCAAGAAAACCAAAATTAATTATTATGGATTATTTTCTTGATGATAATTACAAAGAAGACTTTCAAGTTTTTATTAAATATTTACATAGAATAAATAAGGATTTTAACATTCCAATTCTATTGACGACTAATACTGATAATACAGTTGTCGATATTACACAGCACATCACACTTAAACAAGGAACTTTATATTATGAGTAAATATATTTTTCATATCAAATATATATTGGTTTTTTTTATTATTTTTTCTTTTAATGTAGGAGCACAACTGATTGATAATGACAAAGAGGTTAATAAAAAAGTAGAAGTATTTGTCTCTATTAATGGTGCATCTACAGGTGATTATTTGTCGGATGTAATATCAAATATAAAAATTGATAAAATAGAGAATAATGAAGGTATAGAAAATATATTGTATGGCTACGCCAATGTTTTTTTAGCGGATGTTTATAATAGAAATAAATATTATATTTCTGCTGCGGAAACAATTAAGAGAGCTTTTTTTAATATTGATGAAACTATTGAGCTAAATACTCATGATTGGCGATTTGTTTATTTGAGATTAAGGATGGATGCTTTCACACCTAACTATTTAGGGCGATGTGTCATTGCTTTAAAGGATAGCGAATATTTGTTATTGAATAATGAAGTAAATTCTGAATTATTTCCAATGATTGAATATATGTATGCAAGATCATTAATGAATTGTAAAAAAAAGGAAAAAGCAAAAAATATTATTGATAAATTACTAAATG
>NZ_LXEN01000068.1 GCF_001654855.1 Proteus myxofaciens ATCC 19692 | reverse complement strand
ATAATAAAGAAAGTCGAAAAATTGCTAAATATGGGTTTTATAAAGTGCCTTTATGGTTAGAAGTAGAGAAAAAATTAGTTATTAGACCCTTATTTTTAGAGAATTATAAATGAACAACCTTATTATACTCATCGCTATTTTTATTTTTATAAGTTTATTTGTTACTTTTCTAAGAAAATTTTATTTCAAATACAGTTTTTTTAATACTATTAATTCAATTTTTAGTGCAAGAAAAAATATTTCATTTCTTATTTTATTATCTATATCTATTTATATTTATAATGGGTTTTATAATCATATTTTTATTTTATTACAAGAGCAATCAGCAAGAGCAAATATGGGGCATATTACTATTTATAAACAGGGATATAAAGATACTGATATCTATAAAAAAATTAATTCTAATATAGAAAATAGTAAAAAAATAATATCAATTTTAGAGTCTGATTTAGAGTTAAAAAATAATATTGATATTTACTCTCCACAGCGTGAGTTTGCTGGATTGATAATGAATATGTCTAATCATCGTACAGCTCATTTTTCGGGATTAGGCATTGAACCTAGTGCATCAATAAAAATAGGCGCTTTTGATATCACAAAGATAGGAAGTGAGCTTTCAAACCTTGCAAATGATGAAATTACAATTGATAGCCGATTAGCTGAACTGACAGATATTCATTATGGTGATCGAGTCAAGTTGATAGTAACAAATTATAATCAAGAAAAAATTGAATTTTTTGTTTCTGTTCGTGGAGTATTTCATTCAGAATTAAAAAATACAGATTATGGTTTAGTTAAGATACCTTTAGAAACCATTAATACCATTTTTAACGATCACAATATAAGTATGATAAATATCCTGTTGAAAAAGGAGAGCAGAATTAAAGATGTTATATCTAAAATAGAGAGTGCAAATAAAGAGTATCGTTTAAATCTAGTGGCTTTGAGTGGATTAGCGCGACAAGAAAATATTAAAAATAAATATGATTATTTTTATTTTTCATTATCTTTCTTAAATATATTTATCGTTATTGTCTCATTTTTTATTTTTAATAAGGTGATTGAAAATAGCATAAGGAATTCAATTAAAGATATTTGTTTTCTTCATTATTTAGGTATGTGGAAATCATCTTTTTCTTTTATTTTTATAATGGAAGGATTTTTAATTGCTTTATTTATTTCAATACTGACATTATTACTTGGTTCTATGTTTGCTTGGCTTATTAATCTAAAAGAAATAGCCATTTTATTACCTGATGGTGGTAGCTATCCCTTTTTTATATTTTGGTCTTGGCAACATCATTTTATATTCAAGATCCCATTATTACTAATAATGTCCTCATTAATAGCCTCTTTTTTATCTTTTAGTAAGGTTTCTTCTCTTTTGAAGGAGCGTATTGATAAGCATAAATAGGAATACCATTAAGGAGTATTAATTATGTTATTGACTGATATTGTATCTGAACAAGAAGGTGCTGTACTGCTTTTCCCTGGTCAAGGCACACCTTATCTTGGTATGGGAAAAAATCTCTATGATTTATCTCAAGCTACTCAATCTGTTTGGGATTGTGCTAGCGATATATCCGGGTTTAATGTTAGACAGCTATGTATAAGAGGACCAATGAGCAAACTGGTTGAAACGCGCTATCAACAAGTAGCAGTTACCACCATCAACATTGCCTCATTGCTCTTATTTAGAGAGCGTTTTTCATTTAATGAAGTAGGCTACTCAGGGCATAGTGCTGGCGAATATTCTGCGTTATTTGCCGCTGACGTGATCAACCTTGAAACGCTGTTTAAAATGATTAATTTTCGATCATCTCTTATGCAAGAATTAGCATCATGTCATAAAGGTATTATGTATATCGTTAGAAATTGCTCATATGATAAGCTTTGTGAGTTAATTAATGAGCAAGATGTCGGTCAAGCTGTCAATATCTGTTGTGATAATAGTGATAATCAGCAAGTAATAGGAGGTGATAGCTTTAGTGTACGAAAGGTGATTAATCAGTTACTTAAGCTAAAGATTGAGGCGACAAAATTAGCCGTGAATGGCGCATGGCATACTATTTTGATGGATGAAGGAAAAGAGAAGCTACAATATTTTTTGCAGGATATTCAGTTTTCTATTCCTAAAAAACCCTTAATAATGAATTTCTCAGCTCAATTTGTTGCAGAAGTTGACACAATAAAATTTAATCTAGTAGAACAGCTTACACAAACCGTAAGATGGAAAGAGACCATGGCATTATGGTGTCAACATGGTTATCAAAATTATATTGAGATCAGTGAGAAAAAATCGCTTTATTATTTAGCAAAAAACGCATTTTCTCTTAGAGATAAAAATATATCGCATTGTCATGACTATATTTTATAATATTTTATATTGGAGATATAATGTTACCTCATTATTCTTATTATATTAAATCTCACCATAGAATGATGTTTAAGCCTATTTTAATAGCATCAACGATATTGACTGTTTGTTTTATTAATAACTTTGATTCTATTAGCTTTAAAGAGATTATTATTGGTAATTTCACTATTTTCTTCGTTATTTTACTTAGTGCAATGAATAATGAGAGAATATATTTGATATATTGTGTTTTTTCAGAAAAGTTCATGCTGAATGATTTTAATCAACGTATATCTAAAGACAAAAATAAAGAGCCCATTAGATTTTATATTGTTTTTATTTTTTATATTATAATCGTATTATCTTTTTTCTATTTTGTAATATATTCTTTTTTAAACTTATATGAAAATAATAATTATATTACGATATTACTTGGTATCATTTTATCACCTATATTAATTTGGTTGTTTATGAAATGGGTTATACATTATTATTTATATGAATCAATTGAATTTTCAAATCATTATTCATTTAATGGTCAATTAAAAAATAAATGGAAATTATCATCAATTATCATTCGTGAAATCATTCTTAGTTTAATTGTCAATATTGCTATTGTCTTTCCTATTAGTCGTAAATCTACTTTTTCTTT
>NZ_LXEN01000067.1 GCF_001654855.1 Proteus myxofaciens ATCC 19692 | reverse complement strand
GTGCCAATCAGTGTGGTTTTTATTTGTGTATTATTTTTTTTATTTAATTTTAAAGAGGATTTCTATTTAATTTATCCAGTTAGCCTTATTCCTATTATTTGGATTTATTATCAAGAAAGAAAAGAAAGACTTTCTCAAGATTTTATTCTCGCATTTGATATGGTATTAAGATTAAATGCAATTAAGAGCCTCTGAGATAAAATTTCAGAGGCTTTTTTATCCATTAAATCGTTTTCTCAGTGAGAGATTGTTTTTTAAATGGTAGTAATTTTTGCCATAAAGACCGCGTTTCTTTTTGTATTGAGAAGTGTTTTGCAACACGATTGGCGATAATTTCGAGCGAAAAACACAAAATAAAATAGATAAACGCGACAAATAAAAAGACTTCCATTGGATAAACCATGCTACGGTTGTTAACTTGTGTGGCTAAAAAGGATAGCTCACCAACCCCCACGACATACGCTAAGGATGTATCTTTAATGAGTGATATCCACTGATTAATAAAAGAAGGTACCATCATACGTAATGCTTGTGGTAGAACGATGTGCCACAGCACCTGCCAGCGATTAAATCCTAATGATAAACCTGCTTGCCATTGGCCTTTACCTATTGCCAAAATTCCTGCTTTAACGCCATGAGCAATGTAAGATGAGGTAATTAATGCCAATGCACAGATAACAGTGGTGATTTCAGGTATATCCATACCCAACATGACAGGTAATAGAAAATAGACCCAAAATATCAACATAATGACGGGAATAGCGCGGAAAAATCCCAAAAAGGCTGCGAATAGGTTAACCCAGACACCACGTAACATCGCAAGTGCTATGCCACCTAACGTTCCTAAAATAATTGAGGCAATACCTGCAATTATACTGATAAAAAGCGTCAGCGTAGCGCCACCTAAAGGACCATCGGGATAAGCACCAAATAGCAAATACTGCCAGTTATCAGCAATAACGGTGAAATCCATATTAATATCCCTGTGCTAATTTGCGTTGTTGATGCCATTGACCCCAAGCTTCTATTAACGCGATTGCCGCAATATAAAGCACAGTTGCAACACCAAAGGCTTCAAAGGTACGTAAAGATTCTGTTTCAACTTGTCGTGAAGCATAGGAGAGCTCAGCTACACCAATTGCCATTGTCAGAGATGAATTTTTAATAATATTCATGTATTGACCTAATAACGGCGGTAATGCAATACGAAAAGCTTGTGGCAAAATGACATAACGCATTGATTGCCACTGTGTTAATCCTAGCGCTAAAGAGGCATATTTTTGCCCTTGCCTAACCCCTTGAATACCCGCTCTGAGTTCTTCTGCAATAAAAGGCGCTGAATAGAAGGTTAATCCAATAACACCCGCTAAAAACTCAAAAGAAGGCCAAGTAAGCGTTATTGCTAATAATGATATTTGATGAGGCGTATTTAGCCACATCATGACACTTTGAGGAAGAATTTCACCTGACGCAAAATACCAAAAAAAGAGTTGAACTAATAAAGGCGTATTGCGAAATAGTGAGGTATAGCTCGCCGCTAACCAGCGTATTGGTGCAATATTACTGTCGCGAGCTGCACTAAGAATAAAGCCAAATAGTGTCGCGATGATAATAGTCCAAAACGAGATGAGCAAGGTGATTAAAAAACCATTCCAAAGCCAATTTAAATAATGCGGCTCAAGCAGATAGTGTGAAAGGAATTGCTCAAACATATTATGACCTATGTAGACGCCAAACCCCGCAAAAGCGGGGTAGGCGTTTTAATCAAAATTAATTTTATATATTCATTACCAGCGTGATGATTTCTCAATCATTAAGACTGTGGCGCTTGCTCTGTTAATGGCGCAAATTTGAAGTCCCCACGTGGTTGTGCTGATTTAGTTTCAGGACCAAACCAACGGTTATAAATCGTTTCTGCTTTGCCTTCTTTTTCTAATCTCAATAGCGTGTTGTTAATTTCATTAATTAAGCGTTCCTCGCCTTTGGCTGCGGCAACGGCTTGGTATTCACGTGTGATGCTAAAAGGTGAAATTTCAAAATCAGCTTTTATGGCATCAGGTAAATTCGCGAGTAATCCGACAAGCTTTGCATCATCTTGTGTAATTGCTTGAACATTGCCGTTGCGTAACGCTGCAAATGCTAATGGTGTATCGTCATAAGAGATAACCTTAGTGTCAGGGAAGCGTTCACGTAAGGTGATTTCTTGTACTGTTCCCTTGTCAGCACCAATACGTAATGAATGAATTTGCTCTGGATTTGTTAACACGCCTTTACGTGCAATAAATTTTTGCCCTGTTGCAAAATAAGGAATAGAGAAATCAACTTGTTTAGCGCGCTCATCGGTAATGGTGAAGTTAGCAGCAATTAAATCAATTTTTTTAGAATTAAGAAGTGGAATTCGATTTGCTGGATTCGTTGGACGCAACTCAAGTTTTACACCTAAGTCGTTTGCGATTTCATTAGCGATATCAGCGTCGTATCCTGCTAATTTTTTAGTTTGAGGATCAACAAAACCAAAAGGAGGATTGCTATCAAAAATGGCGATACGTACCACGCCTGCTTTTTTGATGTCATCTAATTTATCTGCTTTTGCAAGGCCTGAAAAAAGAACTGAACCTGCAATTAATGCTGTTGCCAGAACACGTAGTTTCATTGTTATTCATCCCCAAAAAAGAATTATCGTCGTTATATTGACTATCACGCTATCAAGTTGCTCTAAGTTCATAAAATAATAAAAAACAATATATATATTCTTTTAAGGAATAAGGCGATAAATACGGAATGAATACATTGAAGTACAAAGCAAATGCGTATTAAGCAGGGAACAAATGACAACAGAGGCGATAAACCTCTGTTATTGTGATAGAGAAAATGATGTTGGGTATTTATGATGAGGGCAGATTATTATCATTACCTTTTGTTAGCATTTTTTCCACTTGATCACCGCCAATATGACGAAAATCATGTCCTTTAACATAATAGAAAATAAATTCGCAAATATTCTGGCAACGATCGCCAATACGTTCAATTGAGCGAGCACAAAAAAGCGCCGTTAAAACACTAGGAATAGTGCGAGGATCTTCCATCATATATGTCATTAATTGACGTACTATGCCTTCATATTCATTATCAATTTTTGCATCTTCACGATAAATACGTACCGCTTCTTCTAAGTCCATTCTTGCAAAAGCATCAAGAACATCATGAAGCATTTGAATGGCATGTTGGCCAAGTGATTCTAGGCTGACGAGTAATGGCTGATGCTGATGTGAAAATTTCTCAAGTGCTGTTTGGCAAATTTTTTCTGCAACATCACCAATTCGCTCTAATTCTGCAATCGTTTTTGAGATAGCCATAATCAAGCGTAAATCACTAGCAGTAGGTTGGCGTTTGGCAATAATACGTACACAAGCATCATCAATCGCCACTTCCATCATATTGACGTTATGATCGCCCTCAATCACTTCGTTAGCTAAGGCTGAGTCTTGATTGTGCATGGCAGTGACGGCTTTTTTAAGCTGTTCTTCAACTAAGCCACCCATGACCATTAATTCAGTGCGAATATGTTCTAACTCCGCATTAAATTGACCTGAAATATGCTTATTGTGGTTTAAATTATCCATAGTTTGCCTCGTTATCAGCCATAACGCCCAGTAATATAATCTTCAGTTTGCTTTTTCGCAGGACGCGTAAATAGCGTATCGGTATCACTAAATTCTATTAATTCACCTAAATACATAAAGGCAGTGTAATCAGAACAACGCGCAGCTTGTTGCATATTATGCGTTACTATGACGACCGTATATTCTGATTTAAGCTCACTAATTAATTCTTCAATACGTCCTGTTGAGATAGGATCAAGCGCTGAGCAAGGCTCATCAAGAAGTAAAACTTCAGGTCGAATAGCAATACCACGGGCGATACATAAACGTTGTTGCTGACCCCCTGATAAACTGTATCCACTTTGATGAAGCTTATCTTTGGTTTCATTCCATAAAGCAGCTTTAGTTAGCGCCCACTGAACACGCTCATCCATATCAGCACGAGAAAGTTTTTCAAATAAACGTACACCAAATGCGATGTTGTCGTAAATTGACATTGGAAATGGTGTCGGTTTTTGGAAAACCATACCCACTTTGGCACGAAGTAGGGCGATATCTTGTTTGTCTGTCAAAATATTGTTGCCATCTAGCAAAATCTCGCCTTCAGCGTGTTGCTCACCATAAAGTTCATACATTTTATTAAATGTGCGCAATAAGGTTGATTTACCACAGCCTGATGGCCCGATAAATGCGGTTACTTTATTTTTGGCAATATCTAATGAGATATTTTTTAGCGCATGGAATTTACCGTAATAGAAGTTCAGATCACGGACTTGAATTTTGTTTCCTGCGTTATCATTAGCCATAGTCATTAAACGTTCTCTCTTACTTAACTTTCTGCGTTAACCATGTTTGTTTTTAGCAAACAGAACACGTGCAATAATATTGATGAATAGAACACAAAGGGTGATAAGCAGTACACCAGCCCAAGCAAGTTGTTGCCATTCTGAGAAGGGACTCATAGCAAACTTAAAGATAGTGACAGGCAAATTAGCTATCGGTTCGTTTAAGTCTGTGCTCCAGAATTGGTTTGATAGCGAGGTGAAAAGTAATGGCGCAGTTTCACCAGCAATACGTGCAATTGCTAATAAAATCCCTGTAATAATGCCTGATATTGAGGCTTTTAAGGTGATTTTAGATATCATTTTCCATTTTGGCGTACCTAGTGCATAAGCGGCTTCTCGTAAACTATCTGGTACTAATTTCAGCATATTTTCGGTAGTACGAATAACAATCGGAATTTGTAACAGCGCAAGTGCTACAATCCCAGCCCATCCTGAAAAGTGCTGCATTTGAGCAACCACAATGGTGTAGACAAATAAACCCACCACAATAGACGGTGCTGAAAGTAAAATATCGTTAATAAAACGGGTTATCTCAGCAAGCCATGAACGACGACCATATTCAGCAAGGTAAATACCGGCAAGAATACCTAGCGGTGTACCAATAATCGTTGCCCATAAAATGAGTAGTCCACTACCAACAATCGCATTAGCAAGACCACCACCTTCTGTATTTGGTGGAGGTGTCATTTCGGTGAAAAGCGCCAGCGACATGCCATCTACGCCTTTTGTCACTGTAGAAAATAAAATCCATATAAGCCAAAAAAGACCAAATGCCATTGTTGAGACTGAAAGAAAAAGTGCGATGCGGTTTTTTTGTCGACGCCAAAGTTGACGTTTATGACGTATACGCAATTCACTTTCAGTTTGGCGCTGCAATGAAGAATGACCTGCTTTATCTAAAGTGATTTTCGCCATTATCGTGCTCCTTCATTTTTTGATAAACGTAAAATCATCAATTTAGAAATGGCTAAGACAATAAAAGTAATCACAAATAGAATAAGACCTAACTCCATTAATGCCGCAGTATGTAAGCCTGTTTCTGCCTCAGCAAATTCATTGGCTAGTGCAGATGTGATGCTATTACCAGGCATAAAGAGTGAAACAGAATCTAATTGGTAGGTATTACCGATAATAAAGGTAACAGCCATAGTTTCACCTAAGGCACGACCTAAACCTAACATCACACCACCTATGACACCATTACGTGTATAAGGTAATACGATATTCCAGATAACTTCCCATGTTGTACAGCCAATACCGTAGGCTGATTCTTTCATCATGACAGGCGTTTGCTCAAATACATCACGCATTACTGATGCAATATAGGGGATTATCATAATGGCTAAGATAACGCCAGCGGCTAAAATACCGATACCAAAAGCAGGGCCAGAAAATAGCTCACCAACAATAGGAATTGACGAGAGCACGTTACCTACAGGCTCTTGGAAATAGGTAGCAAATAAAGGTGCGAAAACAAATAAGCCCCACATACCATATACAATACTCGGAATAGCCGCTAATAGTTCGATAGCCACGCCTAAAGGGCGTCTTAGCCAGTTAGGAGAAAGCTCTGTTAGAAAAAGGGCAATCCCAAAGCTTACAGGTACGGCTATGATGAGGGCAATAATGGATGTGACAATCGTGCCATATATGGGGACTAAGGCCCCAAATTCTTGTGCTGGTGGATCCCACTCTTTTGTCCATAAAAAAGACAGCCCAAATTTTTGGATACTAGGCCATGAAGCGAAGATAAGTGAAATAATGATGCCCGTTAAAAGCAAAAGCGTAATCAGCGCAGCAAGTCGAACTAGTGCGCTAAAAATAACATCCCCTCGTTTACTAGGGGCCTTTATTACCGTTGTATGCTCGGCCATAAAGCCTCTTTTAATTTAGTACCCCCTGCTTTAACAGGGGGTAAACGTTAACGTAATTCTTTAATGGTATTAATAAAGCGATTTACCATTACTGTCTTTGATTGATGTTTTCCAAGCTGCACGAATTTGTTCTACTACTTCTGTTGGTAGTACCGCGTAATCAAGATTTTTTGCCTCATCAGCGCCTTTTTCATAAGCCCAATTGAAAAAGTTCAGTACTTCTTTGCCTTTCTCTGCATTCTTTTGAGTTGTGTGTACTAAGATGAAGGTCGTTGAAGTAATTGGCCATGCATTATCACCTTTTTGATTGGTTAAATCTTGTGCAAAACTTTTACTCCAATCAATTTCTTTAGCAGCTGCACTAAAGCTATCTGCTGTTGGTGAAATTGCTTGGCCATCAGCGGTCACTAATTTTGTATAAGCGAGATTATTTTGTTTTGCATAAGCATATTCAACATAACCAATTGCACCAGGTACACGTTGAACAAAGGCTGCAATACCATCATTTCCTTTTCCACCTAAGCCTGTAGGCCATTTCACGGTAGAACCTGCACCAACGTCAGTTTTCCAAGCATTATTAACTTTTGATAAATAACTTGTAAAAACAAAAGAGGTTCCTGAACCATCAGCACGACGGATAACAGCAATATTTTGATCAGGTAGTTTCACATTTGGATTGAGTTTTACGATAGCCTCATCATTCCATTTTTGAATTTTACCAAGATAGATATTACCAATGGTTTCGCCATCTAGTGTTAATTCACCTGATTTAATCCCAGGAATGTTGACCGCCATAACAACCCCCCCTATGACGGTAGGAAATTGAAATAAGCCATCAGCATTTAATTTGTCATCAGCTAAAGGTGCATCAGAAGCACCGAAATCAACCGTATTAGCAATTATCTGTTTTACACCACCAGAAGAGCCAATACCTTGATAGTTAATTTTGTTACCTGTTTCTTTTTGATAGGAATCTGCCCATTTTGCATAAACGGGAGCAGGGAACGTTGCGCCAGCACCAGTCAGCGAGGTCGTTGCCTGAGCAGTAAGAGCGGTCATTGAAAACGCAGCGGCAATGACACTAGTCAGGGTGGTACGCATTAGTTTCATAATCCCTCCTGTGGGATAGGTAGAATAACGTTTCAATATCTATCAACTTCGGTTACGGCATGCACAGACAATAGGTCAGTTAGATGACAATTAAATGTCTTAAATGTGACAGTTTTATGACAAAGTCAAAAATAGCAAAAAGAGGAGTATAAATAATGAGAAGAAAAGAAGGAGGGTGTAAAAATAAAAATGAGGATTATGCATCCTCATCTTCACGCTCTGTTAATGGGAAATTCGCTCTAATAAGAAGCCCTCCCCTTATGCTGTCACCTAGCTCAACATAACCACCATGCGCATCCATAATGCGTCGAATAATAGAAAGACCTAATCCCGCGCCTGTTGAACTTCTTGCTTGATCACCTTGTACAAAAGGTTGGAAAAGATGCTGTCTATCCTCAACAGGAATACCAGGGCCATCATCTTCAACTTGGAACCAAGCATATTCTTCATTTTGCCCACTAGAGACACATATCCAGCCATGACCATAACGTGTTGCGTTCACAATCATATTGGCTAATGCACGCTTAACTGCAATAGGATTAGCCGTTATATGAATGACATCAGAAGAGAGGTGAATTTCACTAATTTGGTTAGAATTTGATTCAGCATTAATCACTTCTTTTAGCAACATATTCATGTCGCAAAGTTCTAGCGTTATCTCTTTTCCTGTTCTCATATAATCTAAGAATTGGCCAATAATTGCATCACAGTCTTCAATGTCTTTATTGATTGATTCCGCAAGATAGTTATCTTCAGGGTTCATCATTTCAGTGGCAAGGCGAATACGAGTTAATGGCGTACGTAAGTCATGGCTCACACCTGCCATCACTAAGGTTCTATCATTATCTAATGAACGAATACCTGCTGACATTTGATTAAAGGCTCGAATAATAGAACGCATTTCTGTTGAGCCAGATTCTGTAATTGGGGGTGGAATAACACCTTTACCAATACGACGAGCAGCAGACTCTAATTCATTCAGATGGCGATTTTGAAATCGATTATAGAGCCAGATAAAAGAAGCGAATATAATGATAAAAATAATGGATTGGCGATAAACAGGCAGTAGGAAGTTTTGCCCTAACTCAGTAAGAGGTACGCGTATCCATAATTCAGGGGAAATATGTGTATTAACCCATAAAACAGGGTATTCCAAGGTACTTTCTATCCAAATTTCTGTTTTACCATCAAGGTAGTCAGACATTTGATTACTTAAATCAACACTTTCTTTTGCCCAATATAGTCCTTTTTGTAATGCAGCAGATTTATCATAAAATGATATACCCAGTTCATTATAAATTTTATTACGCAAAGCGGGTGAAATTTTAAGTGGTGTACCATCGACTAAAACCAGTTCTTCAGGTATGAAAGTACGTATTTCATAAGCAAGAACTTTATTAAACTGCTGTAGGCTTGGTTCAACAATAAGATGTTGCACAATAAGATAACTGGCTATCAAGCTAAAAAAGAGTAGCGAGATAACCAGAAATAGTGATCGTGTTAGTTTATTGCGAGGTGAAAGCCTAAGCCTTCTCATTGCGCGCTAGAACCATCAGGAACGAAGACATAGCCTAAACCCCAAACCGTTTGAATATAACGTGGGTGAGTCGGATCTTCTTCTATCATGCGACGCAAACGTGAAATTTGTACGTCAATGGAGCGTTCCATCGCACTGTATTCACGGCCACGAGCAAGGCTCATCAATTTGTCGCGTGAAAGTGGTTCACGAGGATGAGACACTAACACTTTAAGTACAGCGAATTCTCCACTTGTTAGAGGCATATGCTCTTCTTCATGGAACATTTCACGTGTACCTAAATTTAGCTTGAACTTACCAAACGAGATAATGGCATTATCTTGTGAAGGAGCACCAGGCAGTTCATTAGCTTGACGACGAAGCACAGCACGAATACGAGCTAAGAGTTCTCTTGGATTAAATGGTTTTGAAATATAATCATCAGCACCAATTTCTAACCCAACTATTCTATCTACTTCTTCACCTTTTGCTGTCACCATAATAATCGGAATGGGATTATTTTGGCTTCTTAAACGACGACAAATAGATAAACCATCTTCACCAGGAAGCATGAGATCAAGCACGATAAGATGAATAGATTCTCGAGTGAGTAAACGATCCATTTGATCAGAGTTGGCTGCTGTCCGTATTTGAAAACCTTGCTCCGTTAAATAGCGCTCCAATAATGAGCGTAATCGTAAATCATCATCTACGATAAGCACTTTATAACTTTCTTGCATTTTTAAGCTCCCGAAGTGCTAATGCTTTATTTAGAATTCTATCATTGATAAGAATATTAAACCAAAATAGAATATTAAATATATATAATTTATATTTAAAACTTATTTTCATTGGAGTTTAAGAAAATTGCACTCATTATTTTCTTATTCTAAGTAATATTTAATAGATAATATGCAATAAGTCACTTCTCCACCTGGTGTTTTTACATTGATTTCGTCATCAACTTGCTTGCCTATTAATGCTCTGGCAACAGGGGAATCAATCGAGATCCATTGTTTTGCAGGATCAAATTCATCAGAACCTACTAAGCGGAATGTCCTTATATTTTCATCTTCATCTTCAAGTGTTACCCATGCACCAAAGTACACTTTACCCTCTTGCCTAGGGTCTGGGTCAACGATTTTTAATTCATCAAGGCGTTTTGATAAAAAACGAACACGTCTGTCTATTTCGCGTAAGCGTTTTTTTCCATAAATGTATTCAGCATTTTCTGAACGATCACCTTGAGCTGCGGCTTCTGAAACAGATTGTGTGACACGTGGTCGTTCTTCTTTCCAAAGATATTTAAGCTCTTTATCTAAGGCATACCAGCCATCACGAGTAATATAGTTGCTTTTTGCCATTACAAGTAAAAATTATCATTAACAGTGAATTTCATAAAGATACTATAGCTGGAATAACAAAAGAATCTGTTATTTTCCTCATAATTGTCGCCTTCTATAAGCAATTAAGCCGAATTTTTTAGTCATCTGTGTGTATAATAGCCATCTTTTTTAACAGCACCTCTCGGTAGGTAAATATATTATGAATGAATCATTAAGCCGAATAATTGCTCAAGAACTTTCTGTTAAGCCTCAGCAAGTTCTTTCGGCCATTACGTTACTGGATGAAGGGAATACGGTGCCATTTGTGGCCCGTTACCGAAAAGAGGTAACGGGTGGGTTAGATGATACGCAATTGCGTCAGCTAGAAACCCGCCTGAGTTACTTGAGAGAACTGAATGATCGTCGAGAAACGATTTTAAAATCAATTGAAGAGCAAGGAAAACTCACTGATGAGTTACGCTCCTCAATTAATGAAACGCAAAGTAAAACTGAACTTGAAGATCTTTATCTCCCTTATAAGCCAAAACGCCGTACTCGTGGGCAAATAGCCATTGAAAATGGGTTAGAACCACTGGCAGATTTATTATGGAATGAGCCTCAACATAACCCTGAAGAGGTCGCTACTTCTTATATCGATATTGATAAAGGTGTTAGTGATATCAAAGCGGCTCTTGATGGCGCTCGTTATATATTAATGGAGCGTTTTGCAGAAGATGCAGGGTTATTAGCTAAAGTTCGTCAATATTTATGGAAAAATGCACATCTTGTATCTAAAGTGATAGATAAAAAAGAAGCAGAAGGCGCTAAATTTAGTGATTATTTCGATAGTCATGAGCCTATTGCAACAGTGCCTTCTCACCGTGCTTTAGCCATGTTTCGCGGTCGTAATGAAGGTATTTTACAGCTTTCACTCAATCCTGATCCGCAATTTGAAGAAGCGCCAAAAGAGAGTTATGGCGAACAGCTTATCACTGAATATTTAGATTTAAGATTAAATAATCAACCTGCGGATAGTTGGCGTAAAGCAGTGGTGAGTTGGACTTGGCGTATTAAAGTATTAATGCACCTTGAAACGGAACTCATGGGACAATTACGTGAAAAAGCAGAGCAAGAGGCGATTGATGTTTTTGCTCGTAATTTAAATGACTTATTAATGGCAGCACCTGCGGGAATGAGAGCAACAATGGGGCTCGATCCTGGGTTACGTACTGGTGTTAAAGTTGCTGTTGTTGATAACACAGGTAAATTGATTGCCACTGATACTATTTACCCGCACACGGGGCAAACTGATAAAGCAGCGGCAAGTGTTGCTGCGCTTTGTATCAAACATAATGTTGAATTAGTTGCGATAGGAAATGGTACGGCATCACGTGAAACAGAACGCTTTTTTGCAGAAACGGTAAAACGCTATCCTGATATAAAAGCACAAAAAGTGATTGTCAGTGAAGCTGGGGCTTCTGTCTATTCAGCATCCGAATTAGCTGCAAATGAGTTCCCTGATTTAGATGTTTCTATTCGTGGTGCTGTTTCTATTGCCCGTCGTTTACAAGATCCGTTAGCAGAATTAGTTAAAATTGATCCAAAATCTATCGGTGTAGGCCAATATCAACATGATGTCAGTCAAACACTGTTAGCGAAAAAGCTTGATGCGGTTGTTGAAGATTGCGTGAATGGTGTAGGTGTTGACTTAAATACGGCGTCAGCGCCATTATTGACGCGAGTAGCTGGTTTAAGTCAATCTATCGCTCAAAATATTATCACTTGGCGTGATGAGAATGGTCAATTTATAGATAGAAAACAACTCTTAAAAGTCGCTCGTCTAGGACCTAAAGCCTTTGAGCAATGCGCAGGTTTCTTACGTATTCAAGGTGGTAAAAATCCATTAGATGCGTCAACAGTTCACCCAGAAGCCTACCCAGTTGTTGAAACTATCTTACAATCAACACACCAAAAACTGGGTGATTTAATGGGTAACAGCACATTACTTTCACACGTTAATGCAAGAGATTTTATTACTGATCAATTCGGTTTACCAACCATCAATGACATCCTAAAAGAGCTTGCAAAACCAGGTCGTGATCCTCGTCCTGAGTTTAAAACAGCAACCTTTGCTGATGGTGTTGAAACCATGAATGACTTAGTCAGTGGTATGATCCTTGAAGGCACTGTCACTAATGTAACTAATTTTGGTGCATTTGTAGATATTGGTGTGCATCAAGATGGTTTAGTGCATATCTCTTCTTTAGCTGATAAGTTTGTTGAAGATCCATACACTGTGGTGAAAACAGGTGATATTGTTAAGGTTAAAGTGTTAGATGTTGATTTAGCGCGTAAACGTATTGCATTAACTATGCGTTTAGACGAAGTCGCGGGTGATAGTGATAGCAAACGTCCATCCTCTTCAAAAGAGAATTCAGGTCAGCATCAAAGAATGCCAAAACCAGCAAGAAACAATCGCCAATCAAATGGCGCCGGTCGAAATAATACTGGAAATAGCGCGGGTAATAGTGCAATGAGTGATGCATTAGCTGCCGCATTTGGTAAGAAGCGTTAATGATATATATTTGTTCATTAATACATCAAACTGATTAATGTATTTCGACGTAGAGTAGTAGCAATTATTACTCTACGTTTTTATATATAAAAATGTTATGCCTATTTGGTATAAACAATAAAGGAAGAAAGCTAAATAATAAAAAAATAATAGTTAACTTATTATTTTTCAAAAAGTTAGTTTTTATCTGACTTAAGTCATATAAATAAAATAATAACTAAATAGAATTCTCTATTTGTATTAGATTAAATTTTTCTTAATTTTAAATAGTATTCTTTATTTC
>NZ_LXEN01000066.1 GCF_001654855.1 Proteus myxofaciens ATCC 19692 | reverse complement strand
AATTCTCTATTTGTATTAGATTAAATTTTTCTTAATTTTAAATAGTATTCTTTATTTCCCCTATAGCCAATTACATTTATATTATAGCTACGTTGGATATATGGTAGCCATATAATTAGTATGGTTATTACCATTGGTTTCTATACTAAATAACTAATTATTATCTATTTTTTGAATATTTATTTGATTTCAATAAATTGAATAAATTGTAATGCGTTTATTTCCCTTTTTTAGGTTATTAATATGAATGTAAATAAGTTATCTCTTGGTTTGATTATGATTTCAGCAACATTGCTGGCAGGTTGTGCTTCAGAATCTTCACGTTCATTAGAAGTCGCTAAAGTTGCTACTTATAATACAACTTACTCTGGCCCTAAAAGCGCTATTTCAATTGGTAAGTTTGATAATCGTTCTAGTTATATGAACGGTATTTTTTCTGATGGTGTTGATAAATTAGGTAATCAATCTAAAACAATTTTGATGACGCATTTACAACAAACTGGTCGTTTTAATGTATTAGATCGCGCTAATTTATCTGAACTAAAAGAAGAAGCGAGTATTAAAGGACAAAACCAGCAACTAAAAGGTGCAACTTATGTAATCACTGGTGATGTAACTGAATTTGGTCGTAAAGAAGTAGGCGATCGCCAATTATTCGGTATTTTAGGCCGCGGAAAAGTTCAAGTTGCTTACGCTAAAGTGAATTTAAATGTGGTTAATGTGAATACATCAGAAGTTGTTTTCTCAGCACAAGGGGCTGGGGAATATGAATTATCTAATCGTGAAATTATTGGTTTTGGTAGCACCGCAAGTTATGACTCAACTTTAAACGGAAAAGTGCTCGATTTAGCCATTCGTGAAGCGGTAAATAATTTAGTTACCGGTATAGAAAATAACGCTTGGCAGCCAAGTAAATAATCTTGATTTTATAAGGATATAAAATGTCTAAAGCATTAATCGGTCTTACTTTAGGGGCATTATTACTAACAGGTTGTGCTGGTGGTCAAAAACCACTTTATAACTGGGATAGTTATCAAACAGTGGTTTATCAACGTTATCAAACGGATGGTAGTGATCCTCAAGCACAAATTGATGCATTGAAAAAAAGTATCGAAATATCACGTGCTAAGTCATTGGGTGTTCCTCCTGGATTACATGCTCATTTAGGGATGCTATATGGTGAAACAGGGGCATTAGATTTAGCAGTAGCCGAATTTAATGAAGAAAAAGTACTCTATCCTGAATCAGCAGAATTTATGGACTTTCTGATGAAAAACAAAGGAATGAAAAAATGAGTCGTTTATTTGCTTTAGTTTGTATTGTATTTACTTTCGTTATTTCTGGTTGTGCTCAACCGGTAAAAACAGATTACACCGCATTTAAGCAAAGTAAGCCAAAGAGTATTTTGGTGTTATTACCACAAAACCAAACAACAGAAGTTGAAGCGGGCCACAGTGTTTTATCACAAGTGACTTACCCTTTAGCTGAAGCTGGTTATTATGTTTTTCCTGTTTCCGTTGTTGAAGAAACATTTAAATATAATGGTTTAACAATGGCGGGGGATATCCAAGCGGTATCACCTAAAAAATTACATGAGATTTTTGGTGCAGATTCTGTTTTATATTTAGATATTAAAGAATATGGTACGTCTTACCAGGTAATATCAAGTGACACTCGTGTTACCGTAAGTGCTAAATTAGTTGATTTACGTAATGATGCTGTTTTATGGAGTGGTTCTGCAACAGCATCAAGTAATGAAAATCAAAATAATTCTGGTGGGCTTGTTGGAATGTTAGTCTCTGCTGTTGTTAATCAAATTGTGAATACAGTGACAGATAAAGGTCATGAAGTTGCCGGTGTAACAAGTGTTCGTTTACTTTCAGCAGGTAGTGCTAATAGTATTTTATATGGACCTCGCTCACCTAATTACGCTAAAGAAGCAAATTAACTTTTTGTTATAAATTAATTGTTCTTAAAAGACTCTGTTATAGATATTAAAAAGCAGGGTCTTTTTATTATTTACCTAATATATACGTATTGATTAAATACGTAACTATACATAATCTAGTTATTATTTAAGGCAGAATAAGAAGAAAAATTAACACATTAATATAAATAAGAAGTGAAAATATAATTAGGTATTATTAAAACCATCCGTGGTTGCCAGTCCATTTCCTTCCATAGTGATTAATCCATAATTCGGGTATAAAAGAGACTGATTTAATAAGAGAAAAATTAAAGAGAACAAGATTAGGTATGGGGAGTGCTATCTATCCTTGTAATATAGCGACCTATATTCTTTTAATGACTCTCAAATTATCATCAAAACACGACGTAAATAGATATTAATCAATGTTTAACCCTAGAATATGTAATATTATTTATTAGGTAAAGATTTAATTATAATGATTGTAATAGTCACTATAATTTAAAAGAATAAAACAGTAGTAAAGTTAATATAACGATATAATTAATTAAATTAAATCTTATTTTGAGTAATTTCTTTTCAAAAATATGCTATAAATCTCATCAAAAAATATCATTTATCTATAATAGCTAACTAACTTATTGAATAAATTTGAAATTTTTTACCAGTTCCATTTATTGATAAAATTATTTATTTGTAATGTGACTTATATCACATCATTGTTTTTGATGAGAACGGCTTGCTAACATGAGAAAGAACTTAGTTTAAGATTTTTTCTTTCATATTCAGCAAATCATTTATTGGTTACACTATTATTTCAGAGATGCAAATGTCTGTTGGCTGGTATGACATATCAGCAGTTCACTTTTGGAAGGTAGAGACATGTCAGAACAAACAATTATTTGGGACCTCGCTCTTATCAATAAATATAACTATTCAGGTCCCCGTTACACATCATACCCAACCGCACTGGAATTTAATCAGCAATATGGTGATGATGATTTTATCAAAGCGACACAACGTTATCCTGAACGTCCATTATCTCTTTATATCCATATCCCTTTCTGCCATAAACTGTGCTATTTCTGTGGTTGCAATAAAATCATTACACGCCATAAACACAAAGCAGATGAGTATCTTGATGTTTTAGAAAAAGAAATTATCCATCAATCTCGTTATTTTAAAAATAGAAATGTTACGCAAATGCATTGGGGTGGTGGAACACCGACTTTTCTTGATAAACAGCAGATCAGCCGATTAGTGTCACTTTTACGTGAACATTTTCATTTTGTTGAAAATGCTGAACTTTCTATTGAAATTGATCCTCGTGAAATTGAATTAGATGTTATCGATCATTTACATAATGAAGGATTTAATCGTCTGAGTATGGGCGTACAAGATTTTAATAAAGAAGTGCAGCAGAAGGTAAATCGTGAACAAGATGAAGATTTTATTTTTGCCTTAGTTCAGCGGGCTCGTGAAGTAGGATTTCATTCAACGAGTATTGATTTGATTTATGGTCTACCAAAACAAACAAAAGAACGTTTTGCATTTACCTTACAACGCGTGATTGAGTTATCACCAGATCGCCTTAGTGTATTTAATTATGCGCATTTACCTAATTTATTTGCAGCTCAACGTAAAATTAAAGATGAAGACTTACCGTTAGCAGAAGAAAAACTAGAAATCTTGCAAGAGACGATTTCAACCCTAACAGGTAATGGCTATCAATTTATTGGTATGGATCATTTTGCAAAACCTGATGATGAATTAGCCGTTGCACAGCGTAAGGGCATTTTACATCGTAATTTCCAAGGTTATACCACTCATGAAGAGTGTGATTTATTGGGAATGGGTGTATCAGCTATTAGTATGCTAGGTGATAATTATGCTCAAAATGAAAAAGTACTAAAAGATTATTATGCACGAGTTAATCGTGAAGGTACGGCATTATGGCGAGGATTATCTTTAACTGAGGATGATTGTATTCGTCGTGATGTGATTAAAACCTTAATTTGTAATTTTAGCCTTCATTTTTCTGAAATAGAGAAGTTACATCATATTGTTTTTAAAGATTATTTCAAAGAGGATTTAGAGCTATTAGGTCCAATGAAGGATGATGGGCTAGTGGAAATCACGAAAGAGAGTATTTATGTAACACCGCAAGGCCGTTTACTTATTCGTAATATCTGTATGTGTTTTGATACTTATCTGCGTAATCAAATGCGTCAACGCCAATTTTCTCGTGTAATTTAGCCTAATTATTAATATTAGTTATCAAGGGTATAGAGGCTCAATAGCCCTCTATACCTAACTCTTTAAGTTTACGGGTTAATGTATTTCTACCCCAGCCTAATAAACGTGCTGCATCTTGTTTATGCCCTTGTGTATACGCTAATGCGCTGAGTAAAAGTATGCGTTCAAATTGAGGAAGTGCATCATCAAGAAGGTTTTCTTTGCCTTCACTTAACATTTCATCAGCCCATTGCGCAAGATGGTATGACCAATGTTGAGATGCCTGGCGATTGATATTTTTATTCTTCTCATCAATTTGGCGAATTTCAGGAGGTAAATCTTGTGGCATAATTTCTTGGCTAGCCGTCATTACCGTTAACCAACGACAGACATTTTCTAATTGTCTGACATTCCCTGACCAAGAATATTCCATCATTATGTGTAACGTTTGCTGATGAAGTATTTTAGCTTCTACACCTAGCTCTTTTGCTGTTTTTTGTAAGAAATAACGCGCTAAACTTGGAATATCTTCTGCTCTATCACGTAGAGGGGGTAATTGAATACGAATAACATTTAGTCTGTGATAAAGATCTTCACGAAAATCGCCTTCATTAACGCGTTTTTCTAAATCTTGATGTGTCGCAGCAATAATACGTACATCTACTTTTACGGGTGCATAACCCCCGACACGATAAAATTGTCCTTCAGCAAGGACTCGCAATAATCGCGTTTGAATATCAAGCGGCATATCCCCAATTTCATCAAGGAAAAGAGAACCCCCATTAGCTTGTTCAAAACGCCCTTGACGTACTTGTGAGGCACCTGTAAAGGCTCCTTTTTCATGACCAAATAGTTCTGATTCAATTAAATCTTTAGGGATTGCAGCCATATTTAAGGCAATAAAAGGTGCCAAAGCTCTAGGGCTATGGCGATGCAGGGCATGTGCGACAAGCTCTTTTCCTGTTCCTGACTCACCGTTAATCAATACACTAATTGATGAGCGAGATAAACGACCGATAATACGATAAACCTCTTGCATCGCGGGTGCTTCACCAATCATATCAGAAACAGATTGTAGAGCATTATCTGCGGTATTAGGCTGTTTTTGCTCACGATAGTGAGTAATTGCCCTTTCAATTAACGCAAGCGTTTCATCAATATCAAAAGGTTTAGGAAGATAATCAAATGCACCTTGCTGGTAAGCATTCACGGCAGCATCAAGATCGGAGTGTGCTGTCATAATAATAACAGGGAGTGTAGGATAGTGTTCTTTAATCGTATTGAGTAGAGATAACCCATCAATATCAGGCATACGAATATCAGAGAGTAAAACATCTGGTAGTTCACTATTCAGTGCGCTTAATACATCATTTGCATGCTCAAAGACTCTACATAACATGCCTTCTCGTGTTATTGCACGCTCAAGTACCCAACGAATAGAGTTGTCATCATCAACAACCCATACATTTCCTTTTTGCATTGGCTATCTCCTATTTGATTGGCAAGTAAATTGAAAACTCAGTATTTCCAGGCCAACTTGTAAATTCAATTTTACCTGTATGCTGATCAACCAAACTGCGTGCAATTGATAGCCCTAGTCCATTACCTCCGTCACGCCCACTGACCATGGGATAAAAAAGTGTATCTTGTAAATGAGGAGGAATACCATCACCAGTATCGATAACATCAATGCGAGCTACAAGGCGTTGCCGCTCACCATGAAGTGTCACTTGAAATGCAGTACGTGTACGCAAAATAATTGTTCCACCTGTTTTTTCAACAGCTTGTAACGCATTTCGTGTAATATTCAGTAGCACTTGTTCTATTTGATCAGGATAGTGCGAAAGCTCGGGTAAGCTTGGATCATAATCTTTTAATAAGGTGACATTTTCTGGACATTCAAGGGAGATAAGTTGAGCGACGCGTTCAACTGCATAATGAATACTTTGCTTGGTTTTTGTGCCAGGATGTTGTGGACCAAGCAACCTATCAACCAGCACTCGTAAGCGATCTGCTTGCTCAATAATGACTTGAGTATATTCGATTAGAGCAGGGTCAGGCAGTGATTTTGCAAGTAACTGTGCAGCACCTCGTAATCCACCTAGAGGATTTTTTATTTCATGTGCCAGCCCCCGAACCAATTCCCGCGCAGCCATTTGTTGGGCTTGTTGTATCTGCTCTTGGCTTAACCGACGTTGACTATCCATAGGCGTCAGTTCCAGCAAAATATGTTGTTTGGAAATCGGTTGGGCACTAAGCGACATTGTGTGTGATTGGTTGTTTATTACCAAAATCACTTCGTTATCAGTGAAACTTTGTCCGTTTGCTAAGGCTTCTCGCATTAATTCAGTATCAAAAGAGTAATAACTGAAAAGGGCTGTGAAAGGAGTCTCAAATAGTTTTCGGCGACTTTGTGCTAACATCTGTAATGCTGAATGATTTGCATAACAAATTATAAACTCTTTATTAATTACTAATACGCTATGCAGTAAAGAGTCCAAAATTAATGTGTTATCAGGTAAGTTTGCCGTTTCTATTGCCATATTGATCCCCATTGCACTGTTTTAGTGCATCTTACCTTATTTTGTCTTAGTGAACAGACTTGCTCCTTAAATGGGAGAAAAGTGCCCATCCGAAGACGGGCAAAAATAGCATCAAGGCAAAAATATTAGTCACAGCGCATTTATAATGTTAATTAGTTGAATTAAGCACTGTAATACATTTCAAACTCAAGAGGATGTGGTGCCATACGAACACGTTGTACATCTGCTCTTAATAACGTTAAGTAAGCATCAATAGAATCATCAGTAAAGACGCCACCTTGTGTTAAGAATTCACGATCACTATCTAACGCGTTTAATGCTTCTTCTAATGAAGTTGCGACTGTTGGAATTTCTTTTGCTTCTTCAGGTGGTAAGTCATAGAGGTTTTTATCCATAGCATCACCAGGATGTATCTTATTGATAATGCCATCAAGACCAGCCATTAATTGAGCTGCGAAAGCAAGATAAGGATTTGCTAGAGGATCTGGAAAACGAACCTCAATACGGCGTGCTTTTGTGCTAGCCACTACTGGAATACGAATAGATGCAGAGCGGTTACGCGCAGAATAAGCCAACATAACAGGTGCCTCAAAACCAGGAACTAAACGTTTGTAAGAGTTTGTTGTTGGGTTAGTAAACGCATTTAAAGCGCGTGCATGTTTGATAATGCCGCCAATATAATAAAGTGCCGTTTCAGATAATCCGCCGTATTTATCACCTGCAAATAAATTGACGCCATTTTTAGATAGTGACATATGACAATGCATACCAGAGCCATTATCACCCACTAAAGGTTTTGGCATAAAGGTCGCCGTTTTATTAAATACATGAGCCACATTTTGCACGACGTATTTATAGATTTGCGTTTCATCGGCTTTTTTAGTCATTGTATTAAAGCGAGTCGCAACTTCATTTTGGCCAGCTGTTGCAACTTCATGGTGATGTGCTTCAACAACTAAGCCCATTTCTTCCATGATATTACACATGGTAGAACGAATATCTTGTGAAGAATCAACAGGAGGTAATGGGAAATAACCGCCTTTGACCATAGGTCTGTGGCCTTTATTACCTTCTTCATATTGAGTATTTGTATTCCATGCAGCTTCAATATCATTGATTGCGTATGAAGCTCCTGAAATATCATTTTTAAAACGAATGTCATCAAACAAGAAAAATTCAGGCTCAGGTCCGAATAACACCGTATCTGCAATTTCACAAGATAATAAGTAGGCTTCAGCACGTTTAGAGATAGAACGTGGGTCACGATCATATCCCTTCAATGTACCTGGCTCTAAAACATCACAACGAATAATGAGTGTGGGATCTTGGAAAAAAGGGTCTAACATTGCTGTTGATGCATCAGGCATTAGCACCATGTCTGATTCGTTAATACCTTTCCAACCGCCAATAGAGGAGCCATCGAACATTTTTCCTTCTTCAAAGAAATCATCGTTAACCTGATGGGCAGGGATAGTAATATGTTGTTCTTTGCCGCGTGTATCAGTAAAACGTAAGTCAATATATCTAACTTTATGTTCTTCAATCATGGATAATACATGTTCAAGGGACATAGAAACTCTCCTGGCGAATGGGTTTTATGAGTGCAGTAGCCTTACACATTTTTTGGTGAATTATATGCTCACCAAAATACTATTGCGAAAAGCGTGCCAACTTATCTATAAAGGGATATATACAGTATTCACGAACTTTAGTGTAGAATACCTCATGTGAACCTTTAATTATTGCACAATTTCAGTGCAAATTAAGCCTGTTTGAATGCTCCATTTTGGTGCAATCAACCAATACCACTAAATTCTGAGGCGTGAAAAAGATCACAATTCAATAAATTGCGTATTGTTAAGCAAACATTATTGTGATCTTGTTTAGTCTCTCGTCTAAAGCGTGTACAATAATGCGCTTATTTCTACAATGCCTGAGGCAAATTTTGTGATCGAAAACTTGCGTAATATCGCCATCATCGCCCACGTTGACCATGGTAAAACTACTATTGTCGATAAATTATTACAGCAGTCCGGTACGTTCGGTGAACGTGAGACGCTGGCTGAGCGCGTGATGGATTCAAATGATCTCGAAAGAGAGCGCGGAATTACTATTCTTGCGAAAAATACAGCGATTAAATGGAATGACTATCGTATCAATATCGTAGATACCCCAGGACACGCCGACTTCGGTGGTGAGGTAGAACGTGTTATGTCTATGGTAGACAGCGTTCTATTGCTGGTTGACGCGACTGACGGCCCAATGCCACAAACTCGTTTTGTGACGCAAAAAGCATTTGCTTATGGCCTAAAACCTATTGTTGTTATCAATAAAGTTGACCGTCCTGGTGCTCGTCCTGATTGGGTTGTTGATCAGGTATTTGACCTGTTCGTCAACTTGGGCGCGACTGATGAACAACTTGATTTCCCTATCATCTATGCATCTGCATTAAATGGTATTGCGGGAACTGATTTTAACGATATGGCTGATGATATGACGCCATTATATGAAGCTATCGTTAAATATGTAGAGCCACCGAAAGTTGATCTGGATGGCACTTTCCAGATGCAAATTTCTCAATTGGACTACAACAACTACCTTGGTGTGATCGGTATCGGTCGTATTAAACGTGGTAAAGTTAAGCCTAACCAACAAATCACACTGATTGATAGTGAAGGCAATACACGTAACGGTAAAGTGGGTAAAGTATTAGGCCACTTAGGTTTAGAGCGTATTGAAGTTGATGTTGCCGAAGCTGGTGATATCATTGCTATCACAGGTTTAGGTGAGCTGAATATTTCAGATACTATTTGTGAAGTGGGTGCTGTTGAAGCCTTACCTGCTCTCGCTGTTGATGAACCAACGGTTAGCATGTACTTCTGTGTAAATACCTCTCCATTCTGTGGTCGTGAAGGTAAATATGTGACTTCACGTCAGATCTTAGATCGCCTAAAGAAAGAGCTAGTACACAACGTTGCATTACGTGTAGAAGAAACTGAAGATCCAGATGCATTCCGTGTATCAGGTCGTGGTGAGCTTCACTTATCAGTTCTGATTGAAAACATGCGTCGTGAAGGTTACGAGCTAGGTGTTTCACGTCCTAAAGTTATTTTCCGTGACATTGATGGTCGTAAACAAGAGCCATTCGAGCAAGTCACTATCGATATTGAAGAACAGCACCAAGGTGATGTGATGCAAGCGATGGGTGAACGTAAAGGTGAAATGCGCGATATGTTACCCGATGGTAAAGGTCGTGTGCGTTTAGACTATATCATTCCTAGTCGTGGTTTAATCGGTTTCCGTACTGAGTTTATGACAATGACCTCAGGTACAGGTTTACTGTATGCAACATTCAGTCATTATGATGATGTTCGTCCTGGTGAAATCGGTCGTCGTAACAACGGTGTTATGATCTCTAATGGTCAAGGTAAAGCCGTTGCATACGCGTTATATAGCTTACAAGAGCGTGGTAAACTGTTTGTTACTCATGGTGCTGAGGTTTATGAAGGCCAAGTCATTGGTATTCATACTCGTTCTAATGACTTAACAGTTAACTGCTTAACGGGTAAAAAACTGACTAACATGCGTGCTTCTGGTACTGATGAAGCAACGACATTGACACCACACATCAAACAAACTTTAGAACAAGCTTTAGAGTTTATTGATGATGATGAGTTAGTGGAAGTAACACCGCAATCTATCCGTCTGCGTAAACGTTTCTTATCAGAAAACGATCGTCGTCGTGCTTACCGTAGCAAAGACTAATTCGTTATTTTGATAGCATAATTCTTAGGGCGCTTTAGCGCCCTGAGTTTATTATGTATGACAATGTGGTGGAATAAATGCCACCGCATATGTTTTTCTATTTCACCTTGCGTTTTTCTCTTCTCTTTATCCCAAGCCTTTAATTTACAACGCCTAAGTTGTTTTTGATCTTTGATATAACTAAAGAATTGTATTTTAAACATAATACAACTAACGTGTTGTATATAATCAATTTAATCTTCATTTTATTTTAAACCACAGATGAAAACGATTGATGAGATTGCTCATTATTGGTGACGATTATTTTTACCTTATTTTTCTTTATATTTTCTCTGGTGTTATGTTTTATAAAAAATTAAGAATAATTATTGTGTTTTTTTGAAGTTTAAGCCTGTTCAGTAACCCGATTTATGATTAAAGTAAAACGAGTTTTTTATTATGGAGAGGATTTATGCTTTATATCTTTGATATGGGTAATGTGATTATCGATATTGATTTCAACAGAGTTTTCGCTGTATGGAGTAAACTTAGTGGTGTGCCATTAGCGAATATAAAAGATAACTTTACCGCAGGTGAAAGCTTTAAATTACATGAACGCGGTAATATTAGCGATTTAGAGTTTGCTGAATCAGTCTGTACTGAATTAGGTATCGGATTAAGTTTTGAACAATTCGCTGAAGGTTGGCAAGCGATTTTCATCGCATTACGTCCAGAAGTCATTGATATAATGAATAAGTTAAGAGAGCAAGGACATCGTGTTGTTGTGCTATCGAATACTAATCGCTTACATCAAGATTACTGGCCTCATCATTATCCAGAAATAGCAGCTTCAGCTGATTTCCTATATTTATCTCAAGATATTGGTATGAGAAAACCTGATCCTGAGATTTATAAATATGTTTTACAATCTGAAGATATTTCTGCAGAACATACTGTTTTCTTTGACGATCTTAAAGCCAATGTTGATGCCGCTATTGCTACAGGCATTAAAGGTGTTCATGTTGTTGATAGAAATACAATTATTGATTACTTTAAAGATTATGATTTTTCTCTCCCAGTTGAAGAATAATAAGTATATAAGGGTAACAATAGATTGATTTTGTTATCCTTTTTGTTGATGTATTGAGGAGAGATAAATGATTGCATTAATTCAACGCGTCACTCAAGCCAAAGTTGATATTGCTGGTGATACTGTTGGTGCTATTGAGCAAGGATTACTTGTTTTATTAGGTGTTGAAAAAGACGATAACGAGCAGAAAGCGAAAAGATTATGTGAGAAGGTGTGCGGCTATCGTATATTCAGTGATGAAAATGACAAAATGAATCTGAATGTACAGCAAGTAGGTGGCAAATTACTGGTCGTTTCTCAATTTACGTTGGCTGCTGATACACAAAAAGGAATGAGACCGGGTTTTTCTAATGGCGCACCACCTGAATTAGCCAACACGCTTTATCAGTACTTCGTTAAACAATGTCAGCAACAAGGTATAGAAACACAAACAGGCCAATTTGCTGCTGATATGCAGATTACATTAACGAATGATGGTCCCGTTACCTTTTGGCTACAGGTGTAGCCTGCCAATGTAGCCTAAGGGCATGCTATTAATAGGAGCTTAAATATGTATCATTTACGAACCCCAAAAACACAAGCAGAGTTTGACGCTTATTATATGTTTCGTTGGGAAATGCTTCGTAAACCGTTACATCAACCTGAAGGCTCTGAAAAAGACGGTTATGATTCAATCGCACACCATCAAATGGTGATTGATGAAACAGGAAGTCCTGTCGCCATTGGTCGTCTTTATATTAATGCTGACAATGAAGGTGCAATCCGTTTTATGGCAGTTCGTACTGATGCTCAAGGAAAAGGTCTCGGTACGCTTATTGCGATGGCTCTTGAGTCATTAGCTCGGCAAGAAGGGGTTAAGCGCATTGTTTGTAGTGCACGAGAAGAGTCTGTTCATTTTTTTGAAAAGTTAGGCTATGAAAATAGTGGGTTAGTGACCGGTCCTCAAACAACACCGATAAAACATTACTTTATGAAAAAAAGTATTGAGTCTTTAGATGATATTCTTCATCGTCCTGATTGGTGTGCTGAGTTACAAAAACAATGGCATCAGCATATTCCATTGAGTGAAAAAATGGGATTGCGCATCACTCAATATACGGGCACACGTTTTTATACCACAATGCCAGAATCAGGTAATCAAAATCCTCATCATACTATTTTTGCAGGAAGCCAGTTTTCACTGGCGACATTAACAGGGTGGGGATTAATTTGGCTTTTAATGCAAGAGCATAATTTACAAGGCGATATCGTGTTGGTAGATGCCCATATACGTTACCGTAAGCCTGTTACAGGGCGTCCTGTTGCAATTGCGGATATGGAATATTTAAGTGGTGATTTAGGACGATTAGCAAAAGGTAGTAAAGCGCGTATCAAATTGGATGTTGATATTTGTGGTGATGAAGGTGTAGGCGCAGTCTTTAGTGGGACTTATATTATGCTTCCTTCTCAAAATGAACAATCTTAAATAAATTTATTGAAATATTAGATTTTTCTTTTCCAAAATTATTGTTTTCTCTCTCTTTTTTACATTAAAAAACGGCATAAAAAGTGACCTTATTTTATTGTTGCTATCATAGAGTTTCTATCCCTATCTAATTGATGTATATTTCGCAATTTATGGAGGGAAGCATGGACACCAATTTATCTACTCGTCTTAATAAATATATCAGTGAAAGCGGAATTTGCTCACGCCGTGAAGCAGATCGTTATATTGAACAAGGGCTCGTTGTCGTTAATGGCAAACGTGCTTCTGTGGGTACGCAAGTTTTTGCTGGCGATGAAGTTAAAGTGAATGGACGTTTAATAGAGGCTGAAAATAATTCTGAATTAGTCTTGATTGCTTTGAATAAGCCAGTAGGTATCGTGAGTACGACTGATGATGGCGAAAAAGATAACATTGTTGACTATGTTAATCACAGTACGCGTATTTTTCCTATTGGTCGTTTAGATAAAGACTCTCAAGGGCTGATTTTATTGACTAATCATGGTGATTTAGTCAATAAAATTTTACGTGCTGGAAATGATCATGAAAAAGAATATCTTGTCACGGTAAATAAACCGATAACGGATGACTTTATACGAGGCATGGCTGCTGGTGTTCCTATCATGGGACAAAAAACCAAAAAATGTAAGGTAAAAAAAGAAGCACCAATGGTGTTCCGTATTACCTTAGTTCAAGGATTAAATCGACAAATTCGCCGTATGTGCGAATATTTTGATCATGAAGTAACTAAATTAGAACGTATTCGCATTATGAATGTAGGCTTATCAGGGTTACCCGTTGGTGAATGGCGTGATTTAACTGATGATGAGTTGATTACATTATTTGATGCAATCGAAAAATCGACATCAGAAGCACCAAAACCAAAGCAAAATAAGTCGAAAAAGCAAGCTAGTAGTAACGCAAAAGCGTTAGGTATTCATATCCCTACAACCAAAACAAAAGAGCCAGAGAATAATTCGCGTAAGCGCTTTGTTCAACCTGGACGTAAAAAGAAAAAACGGTAATTAATCCAGATTTCTACCATAAAAAATATTATTAGCACCCTAAAAGTGAGAAATATAAATCTTGTTTTTTTAGGGTGTTTTGCTATTACTTAACACAGATACGCCGTATCATTAAATTAGTCTAAATCAAGCGTATCTAACTTTTTTTGACGACGTTCAAGTACAATCGCTGCAAATTCTGCATCCATAACGCGTTCAATTAATGCATCATAGTCTTGTTTTGAAAGGCAATAGAATAAAGAGGCATGATTATCATCACACACTTCAATAGTGCTGTTCTTTTCAAGCACGTCTAAAGGCGATTGTTGAAAGGTCGTTAATGCTATTTTTTGAGGTGAAAAATTGTCGTCAGACATGATAACTCCACAAATAAGAAAAATGCTTGTAATAAGATCCCATTAATAATAAAAACTATAAATTATCAGTGATTTCACCCTGGCTCATTGTTTCATCGATAAGAATTTGCCCCTCTTGTTGCGCGCAAAGAGAACCGTTTAATGTGGATGAAATAGGGTTAGCTCGTAATTCACCTTTGATTTTTAGCGTAAACTTACCGTTTTCAGTTAACGAAGGTGTTCTCCATCCTAAGCTATTGGGGACTGAAAGTGGAACATTGAGTCCATTTGCAATCAATGAAAAGTGTCTTTGGTTATTTGCTTGGTCAAGTACGGCAGCACCTTGAATAAGCCCACTATCAACAAAAGCAGAGAACGACTTAGCGATTGCTTTGTCTTGTTGTGTCTCAATGGTGAGATCAGGACGTCGTAATTCAATACGATTTAATGTACCGCTGTCCGCATTGAAGGTTGCAGTACCTTGCCATAATCCCCATTCTCCATTTTTTGCCACCATTAAGTTTTGTATATTAGCGGCTAATCCTGTGAATTGAAAAGGAAAATCTGGTGAAATATCAATTAAAATAGATTGGCTAATAGATAATTTTTCGATGTTGATATTTTCAATATTACTCGATTTATCAATAGGTTCAGCGAAGAACGAAAGCCAGTTTTTCGGTAATGTATATAAAATACCCGATAGCGTTGCATTTTTAATCGCTAATGTTTTATCTGCTTTATTCCAATAACCAGACAGTTTAATGATGCCTTTTTCATAGCGTAGGCTTAAATTATCAACATTGAGATGATCATTTTGTTGGTCTAGTTTGGCTATTAGGTCAGTCATATGATTATCGTTAATCACAATATCATCGGCATTAAGCTCACCACGGCTAACAGAAAATGTTTTATCCCACTCTAACTGCGAAAATTGCCCATCAAATCCACTGATTGCCCATTGTTTACCTTCTGCGGTTAAATCAACAATATTGAGGCTATTGATATTAATGGCAGGCGTCTGCTTCATTGACTGTATAAGTTCTGAAAGTGTTTTTGTTGATTGCCAACGAATACCATTCATATAGACGTCATTTAATGTCCAACGATTATTTTGATATTGTCCATTGAAAGATAGTGAACCATTAAGTAACTGAGTCCCTAATTTATCAATTTGGATATGATTAGGTTGATACTCACCAGAAATAATAAAATGATTAAATAGATTATCGTTAATGTGGCCATTGGCAATAGAAAATTGAAAATGACCAGAACCAAAGCTATTTTCCGCTGTAGGCTGCCAAGGTGTGATACCGCCTGTGATTTTCTCAGCAGAAAACGTGATATCTGACTGAGCACTTTGCAGCGTCATATTTTTAAATTGTAAAATATCTGCACTGATAGGTAATGCAGCTATTTTATCTGTGATGACAATCTTGCCATTTTCCAGTGTGATTTTTTGTAGGTGGGTAGGAAAAAGAAAAGATTGCCAATTAAATTTAAGTTGCGCTGAATTAGCAACCAATGTGGTTTTATTTTGTTTTTGATTAATCGACAGCTCATGAATGGTGACTTGTTCAGGCTGGGTAAAGTTATGCTCTATTCCAGAAAAGCGGACATCATAATCGCTATATTGTGTTAGCCATTCGCTAGTTTTTTGAGCGCCCCATTGTGTTTGAACAAAAGCGTAGATCACAATAATAAATAGTATGACTATTAGTATCAGAGATACTAAACTTTTCATCAGCCAGCGCATAAATCCTCTCCGTTTATCCTCCTACAAACCTTCTACAGTTATGCCTGAAAACGGAGGTTGGCTCAAGTGTTCTCTGTGTAACAATGCATCTTAACGCATTGCACTATTGGAAACATCCTCTATTTTTTTAATGAGATCTTCGTTCCTTATTATGTCCTTTTTATCAATAATAATCTGAAGAATACCCTTCACCGAGGAATAGTACTGTTTTTCATCATTAGATAATTTATTTAGTTTAAATTTATTTAAATAATTTATTGATTGGGTAATCATCTCATTGGGTTCTATTCGTCCTGAGCGATAAATATCGTTTATATTAGGCAGTATACTATTTTGATTATATTCAAATTTATATTTAACAAAGTCTTCTTGATCTTTGAGGTGATCGTTATTAAGTGCTGGATTATTTATAAACTTACTTATATCTTCTTGCATATGCTCAAAATTAAATTCTGCAATTGACTTATTGCCTAAACGTGCAAATTTATGATTAATATTAAATATTGAAATAATACAATCTTTTAAATAAGTCAGCTTTTCTCTTATTGTTCTATCATTATTAAGAAAATTTGTTGAAGCGTGTTTTCTTAAATAATCAAGCCCAGCGTTTTTACTTGAAATAACGTATGTAGACATAATATTTCCCAGCCATTATTAACATGAATAAACATATTCATAATGTATCAATAGCGGAAAAATACTTTTATAAAATCACCTTAATGAATAAAACTAAAATAATTAACCGCTATTTTAAAATAGCGGTATAAAATTTATTTAATCATTATTTTCAGGCGGAAAAATAAGATTAAGAATAATAGCGGTAAGTCCACCAGCAGCAATACCGGATGAAAATAATGTTTTCAACCAATCAGGTGCAAATTGCAGAATTTGTGGCTGTTGTGAAACACCAAGGCCAACCGCTAAAGAGATAGCTAATATCATAATTGCTCTGCGGTTTAAGGCTTCTTTTGAAACAATACGTACACCAGAGGCTGCGATAGTACCAAACATAACAAGTGTTGCTCCACCTAATACAGGTTCTGGTATTTTTTGTACAAATTCTGCTACGACAGGAAATAATCCCAATAAAATAAGCATTGTGGCAACAACATAGCCAACATAGCGACTTGCCACACCTGTTAATTGGATAACGCCATTATTTTGTCCAAAGCATGAGTTAGGAAAAGTATTAAAAAAGGCTGACACCATAGAATTGAGTCCATTAGCTAATACACCGCCTTTAATACGCTTCATGTAAATAGGGCCACTAACGGGTTGCTCTGAAACATCGGATGTTGCGGTAATATCACCAATTGTTTCAAGGGACGTTATCATAAAAACTAACATTAATGGGATAAGTAAATGCCAATCAAAAGAAAGTCCATAATAAAAAGGTTCTGGAATAGTCATTATTGGCGCGTTGGAATGCTCTGGTGGTATTGGTAGCATATCTAATGCCCACGCTAACAAATAACCAATAGCCATAGCAATAACTAAAGATGCGACGCGTAGATAAGGATTCTTTTGACGATTAAGCAAAATAATGACAATTAATACAGCGCCTGCTAATAACAGATTTTTCGGTGCACCAAAAGTATTGTTCTCAATAGCAGCATAACCCCCACCAATAGAAGTTAGTCCAACTTGAATTAATGATAATCCAATTATCATAACAACAACCCCAGAAACGAGAGGCGTAATAATCCGTCTTGCAAGGTGTAGAAAACGTGAAAGAATCACTTCTGTTAATGATGCTACCATCAATGTACCAAAAAGCGCTGCCATCATTGTGGGAATATCAGCACCACCGTTTTTAAGCGCTAATCCACCCATAATTAAAGGTGCAACAAAGTTAAAGCTTGTTCCTTGAATAGAAAGTAACCCTGAGCCGATAGGTCCCCATGCGCGAATTTGAATTAAAGACGCAATGCCTGAAGCAAAAAGAGACATGCTAATAATACGTTGAGTATCGTGAGCAGGAAGCCCTAATGCTTGGCAAATTAATATTGCAGGTGTTATCACGGCAACAAACATGGCAAGTAGATGCTGACATGCAGTAAAAAGCGTTTGAGGTAGAGGGGGTTTATCTTCTAATGCAAAAAGAAGTTCGCTATTCGATTTCGTTGAGATTTTACCGTTTTCTACTAAATCTTGTTTTTCTGACGTAACCATGATGTGAATTTCTTCTTTGGCAAAAAGCGTATTTTAATGATCTACGCCACAAAAGCAATCGTTTGCGCGAAATTGATGTTATAAAATTGCATAAGAGAAGCTCACAATTTTATATGTTTTAACTTGTGTTTATCGCCATTTTTTTTTCTAATCGTGGCTATCTGCTTTTGGCGTTATTTATGGATAAATTTATCGTCGTAGTATTTTTATATAAAATTAACAAATAAAACGGGGTACATAAATGTATCATCTTGATATTTATGGCACACTAGTTGCGGCCACGCTTGTTCTATTACTTGGACGTAAGTTAGTGAAATCTGTTCCTTTTTTAGAACGATACACTATCCCTGAACCCGTAGCGGGTGGGTTACTTGTCGCAATACTTCTCTTAGCATTAAAGTCATTTTTTGATTGGGAAATCAGTTTCGATCTGTCATTAAAAGATCCTCTTATGCTCGCCTTCTTTGCAACGATTGGCTTAAATGCCAACTTAGCTAGCTTAAAAGCAGGCGGAAAAGCACTTTTTATTTTTATCTTTGTCGTTGTGGGATTGTTATTAGTTCAAAATACAGTCGGTATTGCTTTAGCGGAAATGCTAGGTCTTGATCCATTAATGGGACTATTGGCCGGTTCTATTACTTTATCAGGTGGTCATGGAACAGGAGCGGCTTGGGGTAAAACATTTGTTGATAATTATGGTTTTACCAGCGCGTCAGAAGTTGCAATGGCATGTGCGACTTTCGGTCTTGTTTTAGGGGGGTTAATTGGTGGACCTGTTGCACGTTTTCTTATTCGTAATATCCCAACACCAGGGTTAGGCGCAGATGAGCATGATATGCCGACTGCGTTTGAAAAACCGACAACCGGTAGAATGATCACGTCAATGGTGATGCTTGAAACGATTGCAATGATTGCAATTTGTTTAATGGCTGGCACTTTCTTATCAGGATTGTTAGAAAATACCGCATTTTCATTGCCTACCTTTGTTTGCGTGTTATTTATTGGTGTGATTTTAAGTAATAGCTTATCAATGTTAGGTTTCTATCGTGTATTTGATAGAGCTGTTTCTGTTCTCGGTAATGTCAGCTTATCACTATTCTTAGCGATGGCGTTGATGAGCTTAAAACTGTGGGAATTAGCATCATTGGCATTACCAATGATTGTAATTTTAGGTGTTCAAGCGGCAGTGATGGCGCTATATGCTATTTTTGTCACATTCCGAGTCATGGGGAAAAACTATGATGCCGCTATTTTGGCCGCAGGGCACTGTGGTTTCGGGCTAGGCGCAACGCCAACGGCTATTGCTAATATGCAAGCAGTCACTGATCGTTTTGGCCCTTCACACCTTGCATTCTTAGTTGTGCCAATGGTGGGAGCATTCTTTATCGATATCGTTAATGCGCTAGTGATAAAGCTATATCTTCTCTTACCTATTTTTAACCCGATAGTCGGTTGATATCATCCTATAAAAAATACCACAGCAATTTTGAACTGTGGTATTTTTCTCGCTATTACGCACTCTAAATGACACTGAGACGATAAATAACTATAAGCCTATGCTTGGCTATATTGTGTTTTTGCAGGAAGCCAGCGCTCAATTAAGGCCTGTGAATTCTTAGGATAGTGTTGATGTATATAGCGTGCAGTGCGTTGTATTTCAGGAATCAGCGCTTGATCTCTTAGTAAATCAGCTACTTTAAACGCCGCATTACCGGTTTGTCGTGTTCCTAAGAGCTCACCTGGTCCACGAATTTCTAAATCTTTTTGAGCAATGACAAAACCATCATTGCTGTCTCTTAATACTTGTAAGCGTAAATGTGCAGCTTGCGTTAATGGTGTTTTATATAATAGAACGCAATGAGAGGCGATAGCACCACGCCCTACACGGCCTCTTAATTGATGTAATTGTGCTAATCCTAAACGCTCAGGATTATCAATTACCATTAAACTTGCATTTGGTACATCTACACCCACTTCAATAACGGTGGTCGCGACTAAAAGTTGTATTTCATTTTCTTTAAATGCCGTCATTACGGCTTGTTTTTCGCTTGGCTTCATTCTTCCATGAACTAAACCTATTTTTATTTCAGGCAATGCCATTGTCAGTTCTTCATAAATCACTTGCGCCGCTTGCGCTTCAAGGACTTCAGAATCCTCAATTAAAGTACATACCCAATACGCTTGGCGCTTTTCGTGTGTACAGGCTTTACGAATGCGTTCAATAATTTCTTCACGGCGTGAATCAGGAATCGCAACTGTTGTAACGGGTGTCCTACCTGGTGGCAATTCATCAATAATTGAGGTATCCATATCAGCATAAGCTGTCATTGCTAATGTACGTGGTATAGGCGTTGCTGTCATCACGAGTTGATGAGGATGAAATCCTTGCTCTTCCCCTTTTTTCCATAAAGCAAGGCGTTGATGAACACCAAAACGATGTTGCTCATCAATGATGACTAAAGCCAATGAATGGAATTTCACTTGATCTTGAAAAATCGCATGTGTACCGATAATGATAGAAACATCGCCATTAGCAATCGCATTTTGTTGTGCTTCTCGAGCCTTCCCTTTTTGTTTACCAGCAAGCCAGCCTACTTGGATACCTAAAGGCTCAAACCATTTTCTAAAGGTGTATGCATGTTGTTCTGCTAATAATTCAGTAGGAGCCATTAAAGCGACCTGTTTGCCATTAGCAATAGCACGTAAGGCACTTAAGGCTGCAACGAGGGTTTTACCTGATCCCACATCGCCTTGTATCAGTCGCATCATGGGATAGTTTTTTTCTAAATCATGCTCAATATCATTAACGACGCGAGATTGGGCTTGTGTGGGGGTAAAAGGCAAAGAAGAAAGAAATTGTTCACGCAATATTGATGTTTTTGGCATCAATAGTGGTTCTGCTCGATAGGCTTGTGCGCTGGCTCGCGCATTTAGCATGCCTAGATTATGTGCGAGTAATTCTTCAATGATAAGTCTTTTTTGTGCAGGGTGCTGGCCTTTTTCAAGTTCAGCAAATGCGATATCAGGTGGTGGAGTATGAAGTGTACGCAATGCACTCGCTAATGGCGGTAAACCATGAATAAATTGTTCTGGTAATAATTCATTGATAGCACAGGTATCAAGTAAAGTCAGAGCTTGCTCTATTAATTTCCGTAATGAAGCTTGGCGTAAGCCTTCTGTTGTTGAATAAATAGGAGTGAGCGTTTCTTGTAATTCAACATCAGAGCCTACTACCTTTATTTTATATTCAGGGTGAATAATTTCAGGTCCTCTAGCGCCTCTTTTTATGTCGCCATAAGCGGTAACTTGCTTACCTTGTGCTAAGTTATTTTTCATGGACGCTGTAAAATTAAAAAAGCGCAGAGTTAAAATGCCGGAGCCATCAGAAATTTGGCATGTCATCATTTTACGACGACCAAAACTGACCTCTGTTCTTAATACTTCACCAGAAACAGTGGCTGGAATACCAGGGAGTAGATCGCTAATTGCATAAAGGTGAGTTTGATCTTCATAACGTAAAGGGAGATGAAGTAGGAGATCTTCAATCGTGACTAACCCTATTTTTGCCAGTTTATCTGCCTGACTTGCACCTACGCCGTGAAGAGTGGTTAAGGGGATTGCATCAAGCAGCTTTCCTTTCATGAGTTAGTACTCCGTCTTTTTTAATTTCCTAAGTTGTTTTTGCGTCATTTGCATTTCTGCCCACCATGAATCAGGTGCTTCAATTTCACCAAGATGATTAATGAAAGGGCGAGCCAAACCTTTACGGCGAGAGACTTCAGCTAAGACTGGGTAACCGCCTTCAAATAAGAGGTTTTGCTGCTCATCTTCTGTCAATGTACTTTCTGCTCGATTATACATGCCAGCAGCCTGACGTTGACGTTGTGCCTCATATAAAATTAAGGCGCTAGCAACAGAAACATTCAGCGACTGTACCATACCCATCATCGGTACAATGATATCTTGATCAGCTAGTGTAATCGCTTCTTGTGAAATACCAGTTTTCTCTTGCCCCATAATAATACAGGTTGGACGAGTATAGTCTATTTCACGAAAATCAATGGCATTTTCTGAGAGATGAGTGGCGAGAATTTGCATGCCTTGTGCACGAAATGACGATATAGCATCCGTAATTGTTGGATGTGTTTCAACGTTAACCCAGCTATTGCTTCCTGCGGCGGGAGAGACCAGCATGCGCATTTTTTCTTTAGGCCAAATCGCATGAATTTTAGGAATACCCACAGCATCAGCTGTTCTTATAACAGCGGCGACATTGTGAGATTTATGCACTTCTTCAAGGCATACTGTCAAATCAGGTTGTCGCATTGCCATCATTTGGCAAATGCGAGCATATCGAATTGGGTTCATCGCTAATTTTTATTACGGCTTACGCGCAAGACATCCGGCATGATACGAAGTTTACGCATAATATTGGCTAATTGAATTCGGTTTTTCGCTGTTAATCGAATAAAAGCGCAATAAACCCGACCATCTTTCTCTTCTGTATTCATACTTTGAATACTCGAGTTTGCATCATTAATTGCGGCTGTTAAGTTAGCTAATGCACCTTGGTGGTTAATCATATCGACTTTAATTTCAGTGATAAAATCGGTGTTGATATCTTGATCCCACTCAACTGGCATAAATTTCTCAGGCTCTTTTTGATAGCCACGAATATTACGACAGGATTCATGATGGATAACTAAGCCTTTTCCTGGGCTAATATGTGCAATGATAGGATCACCAGGAATAGGACGACAACATTTTGCAAAAGAGATAAGAACCCCATCAGCACCTTTAATGGGCAATTTGGGTGTTTCGTTATTCGCATTATCAACAGGGATTTTTTCTTCTGATGTATTATTATCGAGTAGTAAATTATGCGCAATCACAACGCTCATGGCATTACCTAAACCAATTTCAGCCATTAAATCATCAATAGAATGAAGCTTCATTCTCTTTAATTCACGGGCGATATTATCAGTTGGTATATCATTTAGTTTACTATTGCCTAAAGCGTGATTCAGTAATCGACGACCTAAATTAATAGAATCTTCACGTTTTAGGTTTTTCAGTAATTGTCGAATTTTAGAGCGGGCTCTTGAACTCACCACAAAGTTTAACCATGCAGCATTAGGTCTTGCACCGGGTGCGGTAATAATTTCAACTGTTTGCCCTGTATGTAAAGATTGCGAAAGTGGATAAGGCTGTCTATCAACCCTTGCACCAACACAACCATGTCCAATATCAGTATGGACCGCATAGGCAAAATCAACAGGTGTAGCACCAGTCGGTAACTCAACAATACGGCCTTCAGGGGTAAAAACGTAGATTTCATCAGGAAATAAGTCTGATTTTACGTTTTCGATAAACTCAAAAGAGCTACCCGCACTTTGTTGTAGCTCAAGAAGGCTTTGCATCCAACGCTGGGCTCTCACTTGCGCTGTCGTACCTGATTGTTCACCTTGTTCTTTATAAGCCCAGTGAGCCGCTACCCCCATTTCAGCCATTTGATCCATGTCTTCAGTACGAATTTGTACTTCAACAGGCACACCATGAGGGCCAATTAAAGAGGTATGAAGGGATTGATAGCCATTGGCTTTTGGAATAGCGATATAGTCTTTTACGCGGCCAGGACGTGGTTTATATAAACTGTGCATCTGACCTAAAACGCGATAACAGGTATCTACCTCTTTCACAATCACGCGAAAGGCGTAAATATCCATAATAGAATGAAAACGTTGCTCTTTTAGCAACATTTTACGATAGATAGAGTAAAGGTGTTTTTCTCGGCCGTTGACTTTACATTCAATGCCAGCTTCCGTAAGACGACCTTCAATTTCAGAGAGGATTTTGTTAATCATCTCTTTGCGGTTACCACGAGCAGATTTAACCACTTCTTTGATAACACGGTAACGATTTGGGTGAAGCGCCTCGAAACCCAGCTCTTCTAACTCTGTTTTGATATGATGAATACCTAAACGATGAGCCAAAGGACTGTAGATTTCGAGTGTTTCACGAGCAATACGACGACGTTTATCAGGGCGTAATGAACCCAGAGTGCGCATATTGTGAGTACGGTCTGCCAGCTTTATCAAAATGACACGGATATCTTTAACCATCGCCATGATCATTTTGCGGAAGTTTTCTGCCTGAGCTTCTTTTTTATCTCTAAATTTCAGTTTATCGAGTTTAGAGACGCCCTCAACAAGATCGGCAACCGTGTGACCAAATAGGTTTTCGATATCTTGAAAGGTCGCTGGTGTATCTTCAATAACATCATGCAGTAATGCAGCCATGAGCGTTTGGTGATCGAGTCGCATATCAGCGAGAATGCACGCAACCGCAACAGGGTGAGTTATATAAGGTTCACCACTTGAACGAGTTTGTCCCTCGTGGGCATTTCGGGCGACGATAAAGGCTTCTTTTAGTTGTTCAATTTGCTCAGGTGGCAAATATTTTTGAACAATTTGATTCAGACTTTCAAACAGGTACAAGGCAGACCTACCCCTATCTTATAAAGACAATTAACGACGACCTTCTGCAATCGCTGAAACAGCTTGTAATTCTGCTGCTTCTTGCTCTTGTTGTTCTTGACGTTCACGAGCATCAAGAATTTTACCGTTAATCAAGCCTTCTTCAATTTCACGTAGCGCGACAACAGTCATTTTATCATTTTCTTCTGGAACTAAAGGATCTTTAGCACCAATTTGTAACTGACGTGCACGACGTGCAGCGACCAGAACAAGGTCAAAACGGTTACCAATTTTTTCTACAGCGTCTTGAACGGTTACGCGTGCCATATTTGTGTTACTCCAACATTAAAGAAATGACGGGGCATAATACTGAAACTTAACTCAGTCTGCCAATAATTTGCTGATTAAATCACCATGTCGTAGCGTTTGACGATCACGGCGTAATTTTTCTGAGCGAATAATGGATTGTAAATCAGCAAGCGCAGTATTGAAATCATCATTAATCAGCAAATAATCATACTCATTAAAATGTTCCATTTCAGTAACGGCTTGTGACATACGTTTTGCAATTACATCTTCGCTATCTTGTCCACGGCCACGAAGTCGGCGATAAAGCTCTTCTTTTGATGGTGGTAGAATAAAAATTGAGCGAGCTTCAGGCATTTTTTTGCGTACCTGTTGCGCTCCTTGCCAATCGATATCAAGAAAAACATCAACACCGCTGGCTAAAATTTCATTAATAACTTTACCTGATGTACCGTAATAGTTACCAAAAACACAAGCATGTTCGAGAAAATCTTCACTCGCTATCATGCTTTTAAATTCTTCTTCAGTAACAAAGAAGTAATGCTCACCATGGGTCTCTCCTGGTCGCATAGGGCGGGTAGTATGAGAGACTGAGACTTGTGTGTCATATAAAGGCTGTGTTTTTAACAATGCCTGAATAAGACTCGATTTACCCGCACCGCTTGGAGCGGAAACAATATAAAGTGTTCCTTGGATCATGATGACTTTCTGAAGTTGACTGGAGAATAATTAAGTATAAATATATTTTAGGGAATTATCCCCCCTATAGTATACACATACAATACTGTACATACAGTGCCCTTGATAAATATCAGGCTATTTTTTTGTTATCACAAACTCTTTTTTTCTTGGAATAAGATAAAAGCGATATCATGATGATATTAACATAGAATGAAAGGCGATGTGATAGTGTTGGCCTTTTAGTGAAATAAGAAGAAAAAAGAGTATGCCAAAGACTTACTGTGTGGAATATCTTATTAGATAATAAGGCGCTATTATTAGCACCTTATCTTGTTAATCTTGATTTTCGTAATTAAAGACAGGTAATCCCAATTTATAGCGAATTGCTAATAAACGGGCAGTTAATCCTGCGACTAGCGTAATAATAATAACGACATCTTTTGGTAACGGCGTATAAAAAAGTAAGCCCATATAAAGCCAAGCCGCACCAAAAGCGACACCAGCATAAATTTCTTTTTGGAAGACTAAAGGAATCGTATTACAGAGCATATCCCGTAATACGCCACCAAATGCCCCTGTAATGACCGCAGCAATTGCCGCAATAATAGGCCCATATTCCATATCAAGGGCAATTTGTGCACCAATAATAGAAAAAACCATAAGTCCAATAGAGTCTAAAATAAGGAATAAGCGCCGTAAATGTTTCATCATAGGCGCGACCCAAATAGTAATGATTGCAGCGCAAGCGACAGTCACAATATATTCAGGATGTTTTACCCAACCTAGAGGATAATGTCCTAATAAGATATCTCTTACTGAGCCACCTCCGATAGCGGTTGCCGATGCGATAATGATAACGCCAAAAACATCCATTTTACGACGACCAGCGGCAAGCGCGCCTGTCATGGCTTCTGCGGTAATACCAATAATATAGAGAACACTAAGTAACATGATTTTTTTATTTTCTGACTATTTAGTGGGAGTAGAGTAATCACCTAGCGAAAAAGTCTCGACTGAGTTTTTTTAGTGCTAGGTACATTTATTAGTTTTTATAATGTGGAAATTTATTTCTCGTTAAGGATCAATATGTCTTTTCAGGAACAGCAAATTACATTTGATAACCGTAATCATCAGCTGACTAATATAAATGTTTGGACTCCAGATAGCCAGTGGTTAGTCTATGATGTGCGTCCTAGTGGAAGTTCTTTTACAGGCATTACCATAGAAAAAATTCATGTGAAAACAAAACAGCACCAGGTAATCTATACCGCAACTGAAGGTGCTCATGTTGGTGTTGTTACTGTTAGCCCATTAGAGCCTGTACGTTATGTTTTTATTCATGGTCCTGAAAATCCAGATAATGAATGGCAGTATGATTTTCATCATCGTAGGGGCGTGATTATTGATGAGTCAAAACTGGATGTAATACAAAACTTGGATGCTTGTTGTTTAACAGCACCTTATCAGGCTGGCGCTTTGCGAGGTGGTACTCATGTTCATGTTTTTAATCCTGATAGTTCTCGTTTAAGTTTTACTTATAACGATCATGTTATGCATGAATTAGGGGCTGAACATGATCAACGTAATGTCGCTATTGCTGTTCCATTAAAGCCTGTTCAGGTTATAAAAAAACATCCTCGAGAATATGACGGAGACTATTTTTGTACTGTAATTAGCAAAACTGTTGCTCATCCTAAAAAAGGGAGCGATGAAATTAGTCGCGCTTATGAAGAATGTTGGATAGGGACTAAAGGATATATTAATACAAAAGGGTATCGTCAATATTCAGCTATCGCATTTATTGGCGATACAATAAGTATTAAAGGCGAGAAAGTGCCTGATATTTTTTTAGTCGATTTACCTGATGATGATAGTGCATTGACAATTGAAGGCGATATGCCATTAGCAGGAACTGAATTCACATTACCTGCTCCTGCTAAAGGAATTCATCAAGTCCGATTAACGAATACGACTAAGAGAAAATATCCCGGTATTGCCACAGAGCCTCGTCATTGGTTACGAAGCTCACCAAATGGCGAAGCTATCGCTTTTTTAATGAAAGATGATAATGGTATTGTTCAACTTTATACGGTTTCACCAAGAACTAAAAAGATTAAGCAAATAACGATGCAAGATTGGGGAATTCAATCTGCTTTTACATGGAGTGCTGATGGGCAATATTTGACATTTATTTGTGATAATAGTGTGATGTTATGCCACGCTAATACAGGTGAATTAACGCGATTGACCCAAAAAACGCAACTAGCACCAAGTGGTGATGCGGTTGTTTTTTCTCCTGATAATAAAAGCATTGCTTTTATGCGAGATATTGAAGGGTATCGTCAACTATTTATTGTAGAAACAAGATTATAATAAATATTCTAAAAATAATAAAAAGATTTTAAATAAAGAGGCATGAAAATGGCTCTTTATTTATCTTATAAATAAATCATATATCTATTTTAAGCAATCCTAATAAGTGAAATTGTTTTTTATTTAATTTTTATCTCCTAATAAAAAATAATGTTTTTCATTATCTTTAAGTTATTAAAATAATAAAGTTGCTCTTGTATTAAGCCATCATTACTTTTTTATTCCTTATGAATTTAATCATTTTGAAAGGAGATATTATGTACGAGGATTATTCTAGGCAATCATTGCCTTCTAAAAAATATAGAGAATTACTTGGAACTGCTTTTTGTGTATTTAATTCAAATAATAAATTTGTTATTGAAAATATTCTAAAGTTAGATAGATATCATTACTATTCTTGGTATGAATTGATTGATAAAGATTCAGCACTTTTGCTTACAGATATCAAAAAAACAATAACAAGAGAATCAGGCCCTGAAATAGCAGAAACATTCAATGAACTTGTCCAAATGAGAGCGCGATTAGTACAATCTTTTCAAGTTACAGTAGATGATGGTGTAGATAATCAAATATTAGCAACAAGATATAGTGATGGTAGACAGGAGTATATTACACAACAATATTTACTCAATTTTATTAAATTAAATCAAAAACTATCAGATTTGCTTTATGACTTAAGAGGCTATTGATTTCTTTTTTGGTAAAACATGAGCCCTTTTTAAGGGCCCATGTTATTTTTATCACAACTATCGATCAGTACACATTTGATTATTGTAATACAGAGATATCTGCAACTTTTAAGAATAACTCACGTAATTGATTAAGTATGGTTAAGCGATTGATACGAATAGTATCATCTTTATCCATAACCATTACTTTATCAAAGAAGTTATTGACCACATCGCGTAACGAAGCTAATTCAACTAATGCTTCTTGGTAGTTACGTTCTGCAAATAACGGCGCTAATTTATCTTGTAATACAGAAAGATTTGCCGCCAGTTGAACTTCTTCTGGCGCTTTTAGCAATGATGCGAGAACGTTATCATTCAGCTTAACATCAGCTGATTTTGCTAAAATATTAGAAACACGTTTATTTGCTTCTGCGAGTGCGGATGCTTCTTCTAAAGAACGGAAGTAAGTTACTGCTTTCATGCGAGCATTAAAATCAGCTGGTTGTGTCGGGCGACGTGCTAATACAGCTTGAATAGTGTCGATACTATAACCTAACTCTTGATACCAAGAACGGAAACGACCTAACATAAATTCAACAACATCACTGACGACATTTTTATTAGTCAGTTTATCACCGTAAAGGCGAGCGGCTTCTTGCGTTAATTCTTCAATATCGAGCGGTAAATCTTGCTCAACAATAATACGCAGCACACCTAATGAAGCACGACGTAATGCAAATGGGTCTTTGTCGCCTTTAGGAAATTGACCAATACCGAAGATACCCGCCAATGTGTCCATTTTCTCTGCAATAGCAAGCGCGCTAGCGACAGGATTAGACGGTAATTCATCACCAGAAAAACGCGGTTGGTATTGTTCTTTCAATGCTACTGCAACGTCTTCAGCTTCACCATCATGGCGAGCATAATGCATCCCCATAACCCCTTGGGTATCGGTAAATTCGAATACCATATTGGTCATTAAGTCACATTTTGAGAGCAAACCCGCGCGTTTCGCTTGATTAACATCAGCCCCAATTTTTTCAGCAATAAAGCCAGCTAGTGCTTCTATACGATCTGTTTTATCACGCAAAGTGCCTAATTCTTTTTGGAATAAGACCGTTTCAAGACGTGGTAAATTGTCTTCTAAACGTTGTTTGCGGTCTGTATTAAAGAAAAACTCGGCATCAGCTAGGCGAGGGCGTACTACTTTTTCGTTACCACTGATAATTTGAAGAGGATCAGAAGATTCAATATTGGAAACGAAAATAAAGTGAGGAAGTAAGTCGCCTTTTTTGTCATACACAGGGAAGTACTTTTGGTCACCTTTCATGGTATAAACCAGTGCTTCAGCAGGTACTTTAAGGAATTTTTCCTCAAATTTTGCCGTCAGCACAACAGGCCACTCAACCAATGAAGTCACTTCTTCTACTAAGCTATCACTTAAATCAGCAACGCCACCCAGTTTCTCTGCGGCTAAGCGTGCATCATGTAATATGATGGATTTACGATTTTCGTAATCAGCAATCACTTTTCCACGCTCATAGAGAATTTCAGGGTATTGATCAGCATTATCAATAGTAAATTCAGCTTCACCCATAAAGCGGTGACCACGAATAATACGATCGCTTTTAACGCCTAAAATTTCACCATCAATAACAATATCACCTAGTAATACGGTGACTGTATGCACAGGACGAACAAAATGGGTATCTTTATCACCCCAGCGCATGAGTTTAGGAATAGGTAATTTAGCGAGAGAGTGGCGTACCATATCAATCAGTAAATCATTAACAGATTCACCTTTTACCTCTGCTCGATAAAATAGCCATTCACCTTTATCTGTTGATAAACGTTCTGCTTGTGAAACAGTTATTCCACAGCCTCTAGCCCAACCTTCTGCGGCTTTAGTTGGTTTACCTTCGGCATCAAAAGCTTGTGAAATAGCAGGACCACGTTTTTCAATCGTTCTATCTGCTTGTGATTTTGCCATATTAGCCACTTTGATTGCTAAACGGCGAGGTGCAGCGAACCAAGATACATCACCATGAGCGATGTTGGCGTTATCTAACTCTGTTGTAAAGTTAGAAGCGAAGGACTCGGCTAAAGAACGAAGCGCTTTCGGTGGCAGCTCTTCTGTGCCGATTTCCACAAGGAAAGTCTCAGTTGTCATGATAGCCTCTTAGTCCTTTTTACACATAGGGAAACCCAGCGCTTCACGAGAAGCATAATAAGCTTCTGCAACCGCTTTGGTTAAAGTACGGATACGTAAAATATAGCGTTGGCGCTCTGTAACAGAGATAGCTTTACGTGCATCCAATAAGTTAAACGTGTGTCCTGCTTTTAAAATGCGTTCATAAGCAGGTAAAGGTAACGGCTTTTCTAACTCTAATAATTCACGAGCTTCTTTTTCATATTGTTCAAAACAAGTGAAAAGGAAATCCACGTCTGCATATTCAAAGTTGTATGTTGACTGCTCGACTTCGTTTTGGTGATAAATATCGCCATAAGTTGTTTTACCTAATGGACCATCACACCAAACTAAGTCGTAAACGCTGTCTACACCTTGAATATACATAGCAAGACGTTCTAAACCATAAGTGATTTCACCTGTAACAGGCTTACACTCTAATCCACCCACTTGTTGGAAGTAGGTAAATTGTGTGACTTCCATACCATTAAGCCAAACTTCCCAGCCTAAGCCCCACGCACCCAGTGTTGGGTTTTCCCAGTTATCTTCTACAAAACGAATATCATGGATAGTTGGGTCTAAACCTAACTCTCTTAATGAGCCAAGATACAGTTCTTGAATGTTATCAGGTGATGGCTTGATGATAACTTGGAATTGGTAATAGTGTTGTAAGCGGTTTGGGTTTTCACCATAACGACCGTCAGTAGGACGGCGTGAAGGCTGCACATAAGCCGCAGCAATAGGCTCTGGGCCTAATGCACGTAAACAGGTCATTGGGTGTGAAGTACCTGCACCCACTTCCATATCTAATGGTTGGACGATGGTACAGCCTTGGCGAGCCCAATAATCCTGTAATGTCAGAATAAGACCCTGAAAGGTTTTGGTATCAAACTTTTGCATGTTATATCCGCATGGCGATACATAGAATAAAAAGAAAGGTTTCAGTATACCTTCTAGGCGAAAGATATACAGCACGGAATGCGGTCAATTTTCCCTCGATCAAAAAAATAACGCTTTCATTAACTTTATGATGAGGTTCAAACAATTAAATACGGTTTTTATTTACTCATTTACATGTGTATTTATACAGTATATAAGTTGTGTAACTAAATTTTGCAAATAATAAGGAAGCGAATGATGAATAAACAACGCTGTGATTGGGTAACAAGTGATGCCGATTATCTTGCTTATCATGATAATGAATGGGGGATTCCTGAACGAGATAAATACAAACTTTTTGAAATGATCTGTCTTGAGGGCCAACAAGCAGGTCTGTCTTGGTACACAATATTAAAGAAAAGAGCGGGTTATCGTCGGTGTTTTTTTGATTTTAATCCATACAAAATTGCCTTAATGACAGAAGAAGATGTTGATACTTTATTGCAAGATACTTCAATTATTCGTAATAAAGGTAAAATTAATGCCATTATTAATAACGCTCGTATTTTTGTTGCAATGGAAGAAAAGGGTAAGGATTTTAGCGAGTTTATTTGGCAATTTGTTGATAATAAACCCATTATTAATCATTGGAAGGTGATTTCACAAGTACCTGCATCTACACCTATTTCAGAGAATATGACTAAAACGCTAAAGAAAAAAGGATTTAAATTTGTTGGCAGTACAACCTGTTACGCGTTTATGCAAGCAGTAGGTATGGTTAACGATCATATTCTTTCTTGTTTTTGTCGTCATGATGATAAAGAAAACACCAATAAATCTTAGAAAATCTATTTATTTATACAAAATGAACATTAATAGTAGTTCTATATTCTATCTTTTTCTTTTGTATTGATATTGTTATTTAATTATGCACTTTTAACTGTTGATGATGGTTTGTGCTCGCGGTATGGTGTTTATCTTATTAAAAAACACAATAGAAGATACCTGCAACGATGACTCAACTATCACAATTTGGGCAAAAATTTGCCCGTCACTCCGGTATTTCTCGTTTAATGCAAGATTTAAATGAAGGAATACGTACACCAGGCGCTGTTATGTTAGGGGGTGGCAATCCTGCTCATATTCCTGAAATGGATAGTTATTTTCGTCAGTTACTTCAGGAAATGATAGAAAGTGGATCATTAACAGATGCAGTATGCAACTATGATGGGCCACAAGGCAAAGATGCTATGCTAAAAGCATTAGCTGAATGCTTAAAAGAAAAATTAGGCTGGAATATTTCTGCGAAAAATATTGCATTAACCAATGGTAGTCAGAGTGCTTTCTTCTACTTATTCAATTTACTTGGTGGAAAAACACAAGATGGCAACAAAAGGAAAATTTTATTTCCAATCGCACCTGAATATATTGGTTATGCTGATGCAGGGTTAGATGATGCACTTTTTGTTGCCAATAAGCCGACAATAGAGATGCTGCCTGATGGTCAGTTTAAATACCATGTTGATTTTGAACATTTGCAAATTGGCGATGATGTTGGCGCAATTTGTGTATCAAGACCTACAAATCCAACGGGTAATGTCATTACTGATGATGAAGTGATGAAATTAGATGCTTTAGCAAAACAGCATAATATTCCTCTGATTATTGATAATGCTTATGGTGTACCTTTTCCTGGTATTATTTTTTCACAAGCAACACCACACTGGAATGAGAATACTATTCTTTGTATGAGCCTTTCTAAATTAGGCTTACCAGGTACGCGGTGTGGGATCATTATTGCGAGTGAAGAAATAATTTCAGCTGTAACTCATATAAACGGTATTATTAGTTTAGCGCCAGGCGCAATAGGCCCTGCAATGGCACTAGAGATGCTAAAACGTGATGACTTATTGCGTTTATCACAAGAGGTGGTAGGGCCTTTCTATCATCAACGTGTTCTTGAAACGATAAAAATAATTCGACGTTATTTACCTAAAGAACGTTGTCTTATCCATAAGCCTGAAGGCGCTATATTTCTTTGGTTATGGTTTAAAGATTTATCTATTTCGAGTGAAGAGCTTTACCAGCGCTTAAAAAAACGAGGCATTTTAATGGTGCCAGGCCACTATTTTTTCCCAGGTTTAGAAGAAGAGTGGGAACATGCCCATCAATGTATGCGAATGAATTACGTACCTGAGCCTGAGTTGATTGAGAAAGGAATAAAAGTATTGGCTGAAGAAATTGAAAAAGTCAGTCAAACAACGAAAAGTGCATAAAATAAAAATGCCCCTTCCGCGAGAAGAAGGGGCAAAGACAATAACGAGGACTGTTGAGCATAAGTTAGACGGAAAGAAATGGATAACTACACATTGAGCAATCCGTATTAATTTAATTTTCTTAGCACAAGGTTATTAAAACAGATAGAGATAAATCTGATCGGATAAATAAACGCCATTCAATCCCCTAATTGTTCCCCTGTTAAGTAAAATATGGGCATTAAGCTTATTCATCTAATTAGCTCATATATTTCTTGTTTTTCTATATAGATCAGATAATCAGGAAACCTACGCGAAAAAGTTTAAGATTGCCTATCCAAAGTCCTAGAGCTGCGGCTAATGACAACATGATCATTGTTAATGCAATATCACTCATAAAACAATCCTATGCTAAGCGCAATGTAGGAAAACGAGAGTAAATATAAAAATAGTGCGATTATTTTGTCAAAAAAGAAAATAAAACACTGTGTCATATCACACAGATTTCATTTATTTTAGATTTTAAAAAATGTAAAAGATAAATAAAAGGTTAAAGCTTTTATTTAAAATAAATAAGAATGAAATTTAATATTAAAAAAATATTATAAATAATAAGATTACCACACATTACTTTAATAGATTGTTTTATTGTATTTCTATTTATTATTAATTTAATGAGTAATAAAAATTAAGCGTATAGATCATCTTTTCCTTGTTCTATAAGCCAAAACAGGTTTAACTATAGATTAAAGATGTTAGTTTCTTACTGCCATTTTAAAGGTGTTTTATGATAACCGTAATCACTAAAAATTTAACATTGATGACATTTCTAACGGTGTCATTAACGGGATGCTCAAGCGTGATGACTCATGCTGGACCAAATAAAGAGCTTTACTCAGGAACAAAAAATAATATCAGCATGTTATCTGATGATGATACAGGTTGGGCAATGAAGCCACTTGTAGTGTTAGATATACCCTTTAGTGCTGTACTTGATACACTATTGTTACCATATGATTATTACACGGTAAATGATGATAAAAGTAGTGGCTCACCCAAAGAACGAGTTAAAAAACTAGATGCTACCCGCCTTGAGGGTGAAAATGTTGGTGCAACTAAAATTGATAATAATGTACCCCATAAATAATGACTAAATAATTGATAGTGATATTTAGTCATTATTGAGGTATTTACTTTTTATTTGAGTTTTTTTCTTTAGGGCCAAACATTTTATTTAGATTATCCAGTTCTCGCATGCCGTTTTCACAAATCTTTTTTTGTTCTGAGAGAGAGGCCGTTGTTATTTGTTTTTTATTTTGTTCAAAATTACCTTTAATTTCGGGCATGTTGTTCTTTAGATCATCTCTATCCGAAATATATTTAAGAAATTTATCCGCTTCTTGAAAGTAAACACGACAAGTATGTGCGGTAGTGGCTTGTGCAGGAAGTGAGATGACTAATAAAAAAAGTACACTGGCCAACCAACGTTGTTTCATGTTTTTAATTACCTACCTTATTTGACATAGCGTAATTATATAAAAAGCATATAAAATAAACGAGAATATTAACGAATAATTTTGTCATTTTTCTTCGTTTTTTCTTGTTAACGTAAAGAAACTATAAAAGTGTATTTCAAACTCAAATACAACCACGGTTGCTACTCAAAATGATTGTTTTTTGTATAAAAAAGCTAAAAAATGTTCTTTTTGATTGAAAACCATACGAACAATCAGGGAATACTAAAAAAGTATTGACGATACCCCCTTCAGGCAGTAAGATGCACCTCGATTTCGGCGAGTAGCGCAGCCTGGTAGCGCAACTGGTTTGGGACCAGTGGGTCGGAGGTTCGAATCCTCTCTCGCCGACCATATTTAAGAACCCCGCTTTTTTAAGCGGGGTTTTTGCATTTGTAATCTACAATATTGTATTCTTAATAATCCATCCATTTGTTCACATCTCCAAGCTTTTATCTTAAATCGCATCTTTTAATGGAAAAGGGTGATTTCTCAAAATCATCAGCGGATCAATTCGGTTATATCTAGGCACATTATTTTCTATTTAGGTGCTAAGTGAATGCGAGTTAGATTTTTTCTTTTATTGATTTTATTCCTTGTTTTAATTGCGGGTTATTGCCACCACTCATTGGCTAATGAAAATGAATTAGTAATGCCTGAACCGTTGATTCTTCCTTCAGAAGATATGTTTAAGGATGCAATAAGAGAACAGCAAGATAATGTCTCCCTTAATAACTTACCAAAACAGCAAGAAGCCCATTTAGATTCTTATTCATCGAGTTGCTTTATGATTAAACAAGTGACATTACATAATCGGTCATTGTTTTCATCATCTTCATTGCAACGCGCAATAGATAAGTGGAAAAAACAATTAGAAGGTCATTGCCATTTAGAGATTATGCTAGAACAAGATATTAATATTCTAAATGCAATACTTTATGATGCGGGCTATATCACGAGCGAAGTCGGTAATGTTGACCTTTTTGCTGAGGATGAAGTATTAGATATTACACTAAATGCAGGCAAAATTGCTGATGTGGTGTCCCAAGATTCGACGAATAAACCCTACTTACTATCACAAATCATGCCAATAAAACGGGGCGATATCTTAAATATAAAAGATATTGAACAAGGTGCTGATAATTTAAAAAGCAGACCGAATAGCAATGCAAAAATTGAATTGAAGACTTCACCTAATCATTCTCAGGAAACGATCGTCTCCATCAATAATCTTAGTAAGCGAACATTTAGTGGCGCATTTTCTATTGATAATAAAGAGCAAAAAAAATATGGATCTTTATTTGGTACAGCACGATTTAACTTCGGTTCACTCTTTCAACTGAATGAAACGATGGCGTTTGTGTTATCTAGCGATTTAGATAGAGTAAAATCACGTGGTATAAAAAAACAGATCTTCTTTTTACAAGTTCCCTATCAATATTGGCGGTTCTCTCTATTTGGTTACAATATTGAATCTACAAATAACATATCGAAAGAATTATCAGGTTCGCAAATAACGCGACAGCAACAGCTTTCTTTTGAAATACAACGTCAATTTCGTCCTTCTACACAACGCACTGTTAGCTTAGTAGGAGGTATCCAATATTACACTTATCAAAACACAATATTAGATCGTTCAATTTCAGTCCATCAACGTCGTAGCCCGTATATAACAGCAGGAATTGAGCATAATTATCAATTTATGCGTGGAGGCTATCTTCAAGTAAAATTTAATTATAAACAGAGTGTCCCTATTTTTAATGCACACCTTTCTCCTATTGAGTCTGTTAATGGGGTCCCTATCTTTAATTTTAGCCTTAATGCATTAACGCCAATGACATTTGGTTCACAGCGCTTTTTTTATCAACCTGAATTGAATGTACAGCTGACGAAATCAGATATTGATGGTTTACTTGATAAAAGTACGATTGGTGGTCTTGATAGTGTGTATGGGTTTGCTTCAGGAACAGGTTATTCAGATATGAACCAATTAGTTTTTAGACAGAAATTATCCTGGATGACACCTATTCAAAGCCATATGCTCTTTTCAGCACTCGATTATGGCTCAGTATCAGAAAAACGAAATAGCGTGATTTATAATAAAGATAAATACTTAGTTGGTATGGCGTTGGGTCTTGAAGGTTCGATAAAACGACTATCTTATCAAGTTTCTTGGGGTATCCCTCTATTTATGCCGAGTGAGAAAGGGCGAACTTCATCTCAAATATTCTTTAGTGGGCAATGGAACTACTGATAATATGATATCACACATCTATGATTACCTAGTTAACGGATAAATAAGCTTATCTATCACTAAATTCGGTAGAAAATAGAGCAGAGCCATTTGTCTTAAGTATACTTCTGATATTTGGCTCTCTTTTTTATATTGGTATGAATTAGAGTAGCTTTTTAAAATACGATAACTTCCTACGCATAACAGAATAAACCACTCATTTCCTTGTTCCATTTCAAATTATTCGTTCAATATTTAAGCGTTCAATCACAATTTATTATATTTTTTTAAATAGTCATTTTACTTATATACCACATAAAAAATGGTGTTATTAACTGTCTGTTAAGTAAAAGTTCATTTTTTTATCCTGAATTTGTTCAATATTTGTCTTGTTTGTGTTTATAACTTGTCCATTTCACCCTAAAAGCCCTTATTGACGGAAAGGGATACAGTTGGTTAATTGAATGATGAACAAAATAAAAAGGTATTCCGTTTTAAATAGGAAACCAAAAAACACAACAAAGTAATTTCGGAGAGTAATAATGAACAGCTCCATAAAAAAGACAGGAATTTTAAGCGCCACAATCGGATTACTTGCATTAGCAGTATCAGCGGGAGTGCAGGCAAAAACATTAGTTTTTTGCTCAGAAGGTTCACCTGAAGGCTTTAATCCTCAATTATTTACGTCAGGAACAACCTATGATGCGAGTTCAGTTCCTATTTATAACCGTTTAGTGGAATTTAAATTAGGTACTACCGAAATTATTCCAGGTCTTGCAGAAAGCTGGGATGTGAGTGATGACGGTAAAGTATATACCTTCCATTTACGTAAAGGAGTTGATTGGCATACTAGCAAAACATTTAAGCCGACACGTCAATTTAATGCTGACGATGTGATTTATACCTTTATGCGCCAGCTAGACCCAAATCATCCTTATCATAAAGTTTCAGGTGGAAGTTATGAATACTTCACTGGGATGGATATGAATAACATGATCGAGAAGATTGAAAAGGTTGACGATCATACCGTTCGCTTTGTGCTTACTCGTTCAGAAGCGCCTTTTATTGCTGATATGGCAATGGACTTTGCTTCAATACTCTCTGCTGAATATGCTGATAATATGCTAAAAGCGGGTACACCTGAAAAAGTGGATTTAGATCCTATTGGAACAGGACCTTTCCAGTTACTACAATATCAAAAAGATTCACGTATTCTTTATAAAGCTAACGACAAATATTGGGGTAAAAAGCCTGATATTGATCGTTTAGTATTCTCTATCACACCTGATGCCTCTGTTCGTTATGCTAAACTGCAAAAAAACGAATGCCAAGCGATGCCTTATCCAAACCCCGCAGATATCGCGAAAATGAAACAAAACGGCAATATTAATTTATTAGAGCAGCCAGGGCTGAATGTGGGTTATGTTTCATTTAATGTTGAGAAAAAACCGCTCGATAATCAAAAAGTTCGCCAAGCATTGAGTATGGCAGTGAATAAAGATGCCATTATTGAAGCGGTTTACCAAGGCGCAGGCCAAAAAGCGAAAAATCTTATTCCTCCTACAATGTGGAGTTATAACGACGATATTGTCGATTATGAGTATAACCCAGAAAAAGCGAAAGCCTTGCTAAAAGAAGCAGGTCTTGAGGATGGTTTTACTATCGATTTATGGGCAATGCCAGTACAGCGTCCATATAATCCAAATGCACGTCGTATGGCAGAAATGATCCAAGCTGACTGGGCAAAAATTGGTGTGAAAACCAAAATTGTTAGCTATGAATGGGGCGAATATCTAAAACGTGCAAAAGATGGTGAACACCAAGCCGTTATGATGGGATGGACTGGTGATAATGGTGATCCTGATAACTTCTTTGCCACATTATTTAGTTGTGCAGCGAAAGAGCAAGGTTCAAATTATTCTAAATGGTGTTATCAACCTTTTGAAGATCTTATTCAACCAGCGCGGATCAGTTCTGATCACGAAAAACGTGCTGAATTGTATAAACAGGCTCAGGTTGTTATGCACGATCAGGCACCTGCATTGATTATTGCACATTCTACCGTTTATGAACCAGTGAGTAAAAAAGTGGAAAACTATGTGGTTGATCCATTAGGAAAACACCACTTTAGTGATGTCACTATAAAGTAATCATACTATTCAATTTAGCCTTAAGAACGGTGCCTTTTATACTTTCATATAAGAAAGGCACCGTACAATCATAATAAAGAATACATTCAGTACACTGTGAGCGCAGGGGGTATTTCCTCCTGATTTATCAGCGCTATCTTTTAGCTGATGTTTAACAAGAGAACTAGGATATGTTGCAATTTATCCTTCAACGTTTGGGGCTTGTGCTGCCAACGTTTATCGGAATTACGTTACTCACGTTTATCTTTGTCCATCTAATTCCTGGCGATCCTGTCATGATAATGGCAGGAGAACGTGGCTTATCACCTGAGCGCCATGCTTATCTGATGGCAGAGTTAGGGTTAGATAAACCGCTATGGGAACAATACTTAACCTATCTTAACGGCATTCTTCATGGTGATTTAGGTATCTCATTAAAAAGCCGTATTGGTGTGTGGGATGAATTTTTACCTCGCTTTAAAGCAACTTTAGAATTGGGCATTTGTGCCATGATTTTTGCGGTATCTGTGGGTATTCCTGTTGGTGTACTCGCTGCTGTAAAACGAGGCTCAATTTTTGATCATACGGCGATTAGTGTGTCATTAGCGGGTTATTCCATGCCGATTTTTTGGTGGGGAATAATGCTTATCATGTTGGTTTCAGTCAAACTCGATTTAACACCTGTTTCTGGTCGATTAGATGACAGCGTCTTTCTTGATGATAGCCAGCCATTAACCGGATTTATGTTGATAGACACTTTATTCTGGGGTGAAGAAGGTGATTTCTTAGATGCTATCCACCATATTATTTTACCTGCAATCGTATTAGGTACTATTCCACTTGCTGTCATTGTGCGTATGACGCGTTCAGCCATGCTAGAAGTTTTAGGTGAAGATTATATTCGTACTGCAAGAGCAAAAGGGTTAAGCAGAGCGCGCGTTATTCTTATTCATGCATTACGTAATGCGATGTTACCTGTAGTCACTGTTATTGGCTTGCAAGTAGGCACCATGTTAGCGGGTGCGATATTGACGGAAACTATTTTTTCATGGCCTGGTTTAGGGCGTTGGTTAATAGATGCATTACAGCGACGTGATTATCCCGTTGTTCAAGGCGGTGTATTGTTAATTGCCACGATGATTATTTTCGTCAACCTGTTGGTAGATGTGCTTTATGGCATCGTCAATCCACGTATTCGGCATAAAAAATAAGGAGTGCACATAATGAGTGAAAATAACGCAACTCCCGTGATGAATGCACCCATACCGATGACACCTTTTCAAGAATTTTGGCATTATTTTAAGCAAAATAAAGGTGCAGTCGTTGGGCTTGTTTATATCGTTATCATGTTACTTGTAGCATTATTTGCTGGTGTTTTAGCACCTCATGCTCCTGATGAGCAATTTCGCGATTTCCTATTAACGCCTCCAGTTTGGCAAGAAGGTGGAAATTGGAGCTTTATTTTAGGCACCGATGATGTCGGTCGAGATATTCTTTCTCGATTAATGTATGGCGCACGCCTTTCATTATTGGTGGGCTGTATCGTTGTTGTTTTGTCCCTCTTCTTAGGCATTATTCTAGGATTAATGGCGGGTTATTTTGGCGGTATTGTTGATATCTGTATCATGCGTGTTGTCGATATTATGCTGGCATTACCTAGCTTATTATTGGCGCTGGTATTGGTTGCTATTTTTGGTCCTTCTATTGTCAATGCATCTATCGCGCTAACGTTTGTTGCGCTTCCTCACTATGTTCGTTTAACACGAGCAGCTGTTTTGATTGAAGTGAATCGTGATTATGTTATTGCTTCTCGCGTAGCAGGCGCTGGCTCATTACGACAAATGTTTATTAATATTTTACCGAACTGCCTAGCACCTTTAATTGTACAAGCCTCATTAGGTTTCTCTAATGCCATTTTAGATATGGCCGCATTAGGCTTTTTAGGCATGGGAGCACAACCACCGACACCAGAATGGGGAACCATGTTATCTGATGTGTTGCAATTTACACAAAGTGCATGGTGGGTAGTGACGTTTCCAGGACTTGCTATCTTATTAACCGTTTTAGCCTTTAACTTAATGGGCGATGGTTTACGAGATGCACTTGATCCGAAATTGAAGCAGTAACGGAGTAAGAACATGCCATTATTAAATATTAACCAATTATCTGTTCACTTTGGTGATGAAGATACTCCGTTTAAAGCGGTAGACCGTATTAGCTATCAAGTTGAAGAAGGTCAAGTGGTAGGGATTGTCGGTGAGTCTGGCTCAGGTAAATCTGTTAGTTCATTAGCGATTATGGGATTAATTGATTTTCCAGGCCGTGTTAGTGCCCAAGAATTACAGTTTGATGGACGAGATTTAATGAAAATCTCTGAATCAGAACGTAGAAGCCTTGTTGGTGCTGATGTCGCGATGATTTTCCAAGATCCGATGACAAGCCTGAATCCATGCTTTACTGTGGGCTATCAAATTATGGAAGCGTTAAAAGTCCATCAAGGTGGTAGCCGTAAAACGCGTAAACAACGTGCAATAGACTTACTTAAGCTGGTGGGGATTCCTGATCCAGCTTCGCGTTTAGATGTTTATCCTCATCAACTTTCAGGCGGTATGAGCCAGCGAGTAATGATTGCGATGGCAATAGCATGTCGGCCTAAATTATTGATAGCTGATGAGCCAACAACGGCACTGGATGTCACTATTCAAGCTCAAATTATTGAATTATTGTTAGATTTGCAAAAACAGGAGAATATGGCGTTAGTGCTGATTACTCATGATCTGGCATTGGTTGCTGAAGCTGCTGATACCATTATTGTGATGTATGCAGGGCAAGTCGTTGAGGCAGGAAAAGCTACTGAAATTTTTACAACCCCCCGCCACCCTTATACACAAGCCTTATTAAAAGCATTACCTGAGTTTGCAAAAGATAAAGCGCGTTTAGAATCCTTACCTGGTGTTGTACCCGGTCGTTATGATAGGCCCGTAGGATGTTTATTAAATCCTCGTTGTCCTTATGCTCATGAAGAATGTTACCAAAAAGAACCTGAGCTAAAAGAAATCGGCTCTCATCGCGTGAAGTGCCATACCCCATTAGATGATAGAGGGAGACCTAGCCATGTCTGAAATGCAATCAAATGAACATACTCCCTTATTAAAAGCGGTGAATTTAGCAAAATATTACAGCACAAAGGGGGGATTTTTCGCTAAAGAAAAAACGGTAAAAGCATTAGATGGCATCTCTTTTGAGCTTGAACGTGGAAAAACACTGGCTATTGTTGGTGAATCCGGTTGTGGTAAATCGACGTTAGGCCGGTTACTCACGATGATTGAAACGCCAACATCAGGCCAACTTTCTTATCGTGGTCAAAACCTTTTAATCAAAGATAAATCTGCCGAAAAATTACGTCGTCAAAAGATCCAAATTGTATTTCAAAATCCCTATGGATCGCTCAATCCTCGTAAAAAAGTAGGGCAGATCTTAGAAGAGCCTTTATTAATTAATACTTCACTCAGCGCATCAGAACGTAAAGAGAAAGTATTATCTATGATGGCAAAAGTAGGATTGAAAACGGAACACTATAGCCGTTATCCACATATGTTTTCAGGTGGTCAACGTCAACGTATCGCAATTGCCCGAGGATTAATGCTAGAACCTGATATTGTGGTCGCTGATGAACCTGTATCTGCACTTGATGTTTCTGTTCGAGCTCAGGTATTAAATCTGATGATGGATCTGCAACATGATATGGGACTTTCCTATGTGTTTATTTCACATGACTTGTCGGTAGTTGAACATATCGCAGATGAAGTGATTGTGATGTATTTAGGGCGTTGTGTTGAAAAGGGAACAAAAGAGCAAATTTTTGAAAATCCTCAACATCCTTATACTCAAGCATTACTTTCAGCGACACCAAGATTAACACCAGAATTAAGGCGAGCGCGTATTAAGTTAACAGGAGAGCTTCCTAGCCCACTAAATCCGCCACCAGGCTGTGCATTTGCAGCTCGTTGTCGTCGCGCTTTTGGAATGTGTACACAATTACAGCCTATCTTAAAAGATTATAATGGGCAGCTCATCGCTTGTTTTGCAGTTGACCAAGATAATGCTCATCTAAGCTAGTTTCCTCTCTTTACATATTAAGAACAACAATATATTTGTTGTTCTTAATTTTATATCTCATATATATTTTTTGATTTAGATTTCCTTTAAATTTATTTATTTAAAGGATTATTATGTCTTATAAAAAAATACCGTTATTAAGCCCACTTTCTGTTTCTCTTGCTTTCATTTTTATGCAAAGTAGCGCACTAGCCAATAATACTTCTGTTGATTTGGAAAAATCTAAAAATGATAAGAGTATAGAGACTATCCATATTAATAAAGCAAACGATATTGGCTTATCGGTCAACTATTTTCAAAATTTTAATGTTGTTAAACAAGGGGTTAATATTGATAATAGCAAAGTAAAAGCTAAAATTATTCTTAGTGAAATCACTTCTAATAAAAAAAGTTTATTAGAAGGTACTCTTTCAGTGCTAGGTGAAAAGGCAGAATTAATTATTGCAAATCCTAATGGAATTGAATGTAATGGCTGTAAATTTGTTGGTTCTGATAATGTAATGTTGATATCGGGAAAATCTAATAGCAATCGTGGAGATAGTTTCGATTTAACAGATGGATTTGTTAATTTTAATAATTTCAAGGCATTAGACTCAAATCAAATAATTAGTATTATCTCTAATAGAATTAATATATCCAAAGAAAACAATATTTCAAACATCAATATAATTAATGGTTATCATAGTGCTAATTTCGTTGATAATATTTTAACAGGTGAAAAAGAAAAAACACTCTCTAAAGAAAAAGGCGAAGGTGTTAATATTTTAGATGGTGCTCTATTAAAAGGTAATGATTTGTTTTTAAAAGGAGGAATACTTAATATTGATGGAAGTCTAAAAGTTAAAAAAATAAATAAAATTATAAATAAAAATATAGATGTTAGTAAAAATGGAGTATTTTCAATTTTAGATGAGGAAAATGTATTTAGAAAATATAAAAATTTAGAACTAAGAACAGAGTTAGCATTAATAAAGTATAAAAAGGCACTAGAAGTCGCAAAAACATTAAATGAAATTGCAGAAGAAGCTTTAAAGTTAGCTAACGAAAAACCTAATGAATATAATGAAAAACTTGCCTTGAAAACTAGCGAAATGACTTTAGAAGCATCTGAAAATTTAAAAAATATAGAAAAGTCTTTCTTATCGATTGATTTACTTAGAATCACGGAGAAAAATGTTTTATATGCTGCAGGAAAAACAATAATCCCTTCTGAACAGTATATAGAAAGTGATAATATTAATATTGAAGGGCGCTTTAATGTTGTAAATGGTGAAGTCAATATTAATGCAAAAAATCTCAAATTTAATAGTAATCCAGAGAAAGCACCCTCATATTTTAACAATTCAGGTGTTTTATTTAATGTTCATGAAGACTACGATTTCAAATCAAGTAAATTTAATATAATTGATAGTGATATTAATATTACAGGAAATCGTGGTTTTATGTTAGGCAATGAAGGACGTTATGCTTCTTACGATACTATAAGAAATGAAATTATGGTGAATAAGAATATTGATATTCTTTTTAAAGGTCGTTTAATAAGTGATAATCTAAATAATATTAATTTAAATAATTTATCTATATTTGGCTATGGAAATGTGACTGTGATCGGTAACAAGATTAGCATGATAGATAGCAAAGTTAAGTTTAATAACGTGAAAAAATTTGGTGATAAATTACAAACGTCAGGTTATATAGATTTAATTGCTAATGATGTTATTACTATCAATAATAAGGAAAATACGCGTGCTTTCTCCTTGACAGATAAAGGAAAACTGCGAATAGATGCTGAGAAAACAATTGTAAATGGTAAGGAAGTTCTTCCTTCTGATGTTTATGATTCACAAAAACGTAATAAAGTGAAACCAACAAAAGAAGAATAAGTATAATGAAAATTCATTTGAATAACTATCAAAGTAATAAAATCATCGTTTAAAAGATAAATATTATCTGGTTAGTCGTGTTTATAACCAGATAATCCTTTTTATTGATTTTAACATGAACGAAGACACGCTTTTTAGCGTGTTTTTCTTTTTTCAAGGGTGATACACAAGACAAAAAATACAGTATAATCTTCTCTGTTCAAGCATGTTTACTGGAAATAGCAACAATGAAACCTCATCTTAAACGCTCATTAACGATAAAACAGATGGCTGCTGTCGCAGGCGTCACGTTAGTGACTATTGCTATTTTTATCAGTATTCAGCTTGTTTATCTCATTGATCAACGCCGTGAAGATTATCAAAATCAGCTCTTTAATGCGGGAATGAGTATTCAACAATCCCTTGCTGATGCATTGTTACGTTCAGATTTGAATGATGCTAAACAACAAATTATCTCATTAAAAACAACAGGTATCCTAGGCAAAGCCATTGTGATTCAACCTGAGAACTTACAAATTCTTAATTTGGATTTTGCACCTAAAAAAGAGGTCTCTCCATTTTCTCAGTGGCTTTTCCATATCCCAGTAGAAGTTACCATTCCTTTGCACCCTTTAGGTGTCGTTTATACTGAGGATAAGGCTTATACAGGCCGCCTTATTTTACAAGCAGATACCAATCGAGTTTATCGTTTTGCTAGCAACACTGTGGCTCTCGTGCTTACGACTTATCTATTAATGGGACTTATCCTGACTATCGCGATTAGTTGGTGTATTAACCGAATTGTCGTTAAACCTTTACGCAAAATCGCCGTTACTCTTAATGAAGAAGATAAGATTTGTACATTAACTTGTCCTAAATCTCATCATGACGATGAGATTGGTTTGCTGGTTAAAGGATATAATCATCAAAAATCTGATCAAAAATTGCCGAAGGTCTGAACCTTCTTGTGTCACAATGAGTCTAATCACCATAGTGATTTAGTCTGATAAACGATGGTATTAAAAAAGGGTGACACAAAATACAGGCATTAAGCATCTCACATGTCTTCCGGCACTTATTGTTAAACCTCATAAGTGGTTTAATACCAAGGATTAATACAACAGAGGTTCACATGCAGGGTGTATTAACACGAATTTTTTTGGGAAGCGTTATGTTAAGCGCTGTAACTTGCCAAGTTCAAGCAGAAGCACTACAGCCTGATCCTGCTTGGCAAGAAGGGCGACTGACTAACGGTTTTCAATGGCAAATATTACAAACTCCGCAGCGCCCTAATGATAGGATACAACTCCGTTTATTAGTGAATACCGGTTCATTATCAGAAAAAAGCAATGAAACGGGTTTTTCAACGTTAATTTCAAAATTAAATGTATTGGAAAATAAAGGGTTAACACCTGAAAAGCGCAATAATTTGTGGAAGAATGCAGTCGATCCTGATTATCCTCTGCCTCCAATGATAGTTTCTTATGATTTTACGGTTTACAATTTAAGCCTACCTAATAATCAACCAGAGTTACTGAAAGAAGCATTTGCACTTCTTTCTGATGTTGCAAAACCCGCCGAATATACAGAAGATGCCGTGCGTAATGCAGTTCAGTCCCCACTTTCTGTTGCTACATTTCCAGCAAATATTGATGATCCTATTTGGCGCTCACGTCTTGAAGGCTCAAATTTAAAAGGACATAAACCTGGCTCTGTCCTTAATAAATCGGTTAACACTAAAGAATTATCAGAATATCAGCAACGTTGGTATACACCTGATGTGATGACGCTATATATTGCAGGTAATGTTGATAATCGCGTCTTAACCGAAAATATTAATCAGGCCTTCTCCCCACTGTCAGGTAAACGCTCAGCGCCAGTGCCCGTTCCTGTGCTTGCAGATTTAAAGCCAGAAACACTTTATGTTCAAGAGCCAATGCGTGAGAACGATAGAATTTCCTTAATTTGGGATCTTGATTGGTCGCCAGTTAAAGATTCAGAAACATTAAATCAATATTGGTTAAGTGATTTAGCGCGTGAGGTTATTTTTGTTCATTTAGGTCGTAGTCTTGAACATCGTAAAGAAAAAGACAATACCCAACTGAATATCGACTGTCGAGTTCAATATCAGCGTGCAAGCTGTTCATTGAATATTGATACACCAACTGCGAATATTCCCGCGTTAGCTTCTTGGGTAAGTGAAGAATTAGGGCAATTGCGTAACAAAGGTATTTCTGACGAGCTTTATCAAGAGCTTCAGCAAGAAAAACAAACTCAGCTAACACAGCTTTTTGCCCGTTATGCAAAAACCAGCACTGCGCTATTAATTAATCAACGTTTGTTATCTCAACAAAGTAATATTATTGATATTCCACCAGAGCAATACCAACGTTTACGCCAAGCTTTTTTAGCGGGCTTAACGAAAGACACGCTCAATCAAGCATTATCAAAAATCTTATCTGAAGATATTGCATTTGTTTTAACACAAAGTGGTGATGCGCCAACAGTCAATCTTGGTGAGTTGCGAATTCAATTTGAAAAGCATGTCCATCCTGAGAAAACAAAAGTATCAGCAGAAGTCAATAATGCACAACAAACGAACCCTGCTAATGTCGCAGAAACGGTTGTGCCTGAAGTTATGCCTTCATCTGCAAAAGAGAGTACACCAAGTAAATAATAGCGAATTATATCGATAGTTCGTTATTTAAATAATAAAGCCAAAAGTTGATTGTGACTTTTGGCTTTTATTTTGTCTTATATTCATCATATTAAAGTTAAAGGTGTTTAATTGCGTCTTTAACAATAGTGATTAAGGCATCCCTGTCATTGCGTTGAGTGGTAAAAGCGGCGATGGCTATTTTTTTCTCTGGGAGGTAATAAGCCATGGAGCCCCAATATCCTAAATGATAATAGAGTGTACCTAACTCAGTATCTTCAGTCATTAATCCTAAACGATAGCGCTTGGCATCAGTATGAGATCCTTGCCACATCATTTCATTTAAAGTACTAGGCTGTGAATAGACTTTATCTTCAAAGAGATCTGCCGTAAATTTAGCAAGCTCTTGAGTTGTCATAACAAGTCCACCGCCACCAAAGATATCCATTGATGGATCAATATCTGTTGTTTCTCTTTCTCCAACAAATTGCCTAGCTCTTGGTTTGGCGTTAGTAGGTTGTGATTCTAATGACTCCCACCATGTTTGAGGCAACTCTAAACTTTCAAAATGAAGAAGTTCACGCACTGCAAGTGGCAATGTTTTTTTAGTGATCCGACAGAGAATATCGCCTAATAGAATATATCCCGTATCAGAGTAAATAAACCGCTTACCCGCAGGAATAATAGGGAAACCTTGCTGTGTATACCGCGCTATTTGCTCATCACGAGTCCATTGATGAGAAGGCGTGCGAAATACATCGTCGAGATACGTTTCATTTGCGTGATCAAATAATCCGCTACTATGACTTAATAAATGACGTAATGTTATCGTCTTAACGCAATAGCCTAACTCTGAGAGTGTTTGCTGATAGTGTGGACTAAGATATTGGCTAATAGCATCATCAAGAGAAACGATATGATCTTCCCATAGACGCAAAAACGCCGCAGCGAGAAACATTTTTGTATTGCTAGCGATACGAAAAGGGGTATCGACAGTGAGCTTTTTTTTACTTCTTTCATCGGCAAATCCATGTGCCATGCCAAAAGGATATTGAATACCTGCACCTGTAATATAAATAGCGCTTGCATTAGGTAATGCATTGAAAGTATCCGTCATCGATTTCACCATAATGATTTCCTTATTTATAAAGTAATAAATCAAAAAAAGGATACTTTTGGCATCCTCTTTATTTTTCTGAATTATTGACTTTTATCTTGAGCGCGTAAATCCGTTACTGTTTTTCCGCCTATTCCCCAATTGTCTGTATCAACTTCATCAATCACAACAACAGTTGTTGCAGGGTTTTTACCTAATACATCGACTAAAAGTTGGGTTGCACCAGCAATAAGCTGTTCTTTTTGCTCTGCAGTGGCACCTTCTCGTGTAATTTTAATATTAACGTAGGGCATTATTTTTCCTTATTACGTTATCATTAGGCGGTTATAGTTAGAAAACTCTATTGTTTTATCATAGGGCTACGATGCTAATTCAGCTTCGTGTCGCTGTTTTTTACGTATATTTGGTCCATCAGTTGCAATCCAAGCAGCACAAAACAGTGTTAAACGTGCAAAAAAGTAGAAAAAAGCCATCAAACCAATGACTGAACCAAAAGCAGCGCCTGAAGGTGAGCTTGCTATTCTTGGCAACATCCACGTCATTACTGATTTTAATACCTCAAAGCCAATAGCCGCGATGAGTGTGCCTTTTAAAAGTGATATGCGTTTAGGTTGATGACGAGGTAAAATCCAAAGTATCCATAAAAACAGTAAATAGTTAGCTGTAATAGAAATAGCTAAACCAATGGTTGTCCATGCTGGAGTTAACCATTCAATACCATCTAAACCTAATGTATGAACAATGATTCTTTGTGCTGAACCTGCAACCGAAGTCAAAGTGATAGTGATAATAAGCGCAATAAGTAATCCAATAAGTGCTAAAAAATCACGAAGATAACGAAAGTAAATTTTTTCTTGGTCTTCTTCATTTCTTTCCCAAACGGTACGTGACTGCGCTAAAATCGCTTGGCGTAAATTACCAACCCAATTCACCCCAGAATAAAGTGCGATGGCTAAACCCGTTAACCCGACTGTTGTACGTTGGCGAACTGCGGTATCGATACTTTGTTGCACTGTGGATGCTAAAGTTGGGTCGTCAATGCTATTAGCAACACCTGAAATCAATTTTGCCAATAAATCAGGATTTGAGGCTAAAACGAAACCAGCGCATGCGAAGGAAAGCATTAATATTGGAATTAATGATAAGAATGAGAAATAGGTAATTGCAGCACCAAACTGATTTCCCATTCTGTCATTAAAACGTTCAGCGGCCCTAATAAGATGAGCAATAAAAGGGATATGCGTAATAAAATTTGTGATTTTTAACCCAATACCAATGGCTTTTTTACTGTTATCCAGCCCTTTTTCAAGCCCTTTCTTTATAGGCTGAGTCAGTTGAGTTTTTTCATGTACTTCTTTTTTTTGCATCTCTTCTGACATATATCCTCTTTATGAGATCTATCTATTTCAATACATTAATGTGATTACTATAGTTTCTACTTAAAAATATCATAGCTTAATTTGTATTACACACATGATGCTTAATATAGATACCACTAATTTTGTAAATATTGCATTGAATACAAAAATAAAGTGTAGATGAAATTCAGTTAAACTGTGATAAGGCACATAAGCGAAGAAAAATACTAGCATATAAAATAAATGGTTTATGGCGCTCAATATGTATTATTGTGATGATAAACATATTCTCTGCGCCATAATATGTTAGCTTATTTTTTTGTTAGTAGTTCTAATTCATTTTCAAGTTCTTTTAACTCGGCTTTAGCCTCAGCTAATTTATTTTCTCTTTTTGAGACTTTATTCAGATTATCTTTAAACTGTGCTTCTCGTAATTCTAATTCACGCTCTTCAACTTCTCGTTGCTTTTCTAGAATTTCCATACGTGTATTTTCAACCACCTTTTCAGGTGTGCAATGCTGTTCAATATTACTTAATGCTCTTTCTAATCCTTTTACACGATAATAGTTATTATGTGCTTTAGCATAATCTAATTGTCGTTGAACATTTTGTTTTTTTATCTCACAACCATTGATTGGGTTAGATGCATATGCATTACCAATAAACAGGCTGAGTGCGATAACTGAGAAGGCTATTTTTTTCATCACATTATCCTTAGTATTTATGTTAAATATTGCTTTATCATAACGGCTGAAAACCAAGACACAACGTTTCTTTCGCTTTCAATAAAGAAGTTCGGCTTTTTCTGATACACTGAGCAATATAACGCTTTTCAGAGTAACTAAATTACTTTGCTATATCCATTTCTAACGGAAGATAAAGAATGCTGAGCTATCGCCATAGTTTCCATGCTGGTAACCACGCCGATGTTGTAAAACATATTGTTCAAACCCTTATTATTGAGTCTTTAAAAGAAAAAGAAAAACCGTTTCTTTATTTAGATACTCATGCTGGTGCTGGTCGTTATCAATTAACAAATGCACATGCAACACGTACTGGCGAATATTTAGACGGTATCATGCGTTTGTGGCAACAAGAGGAAGTGCCTGAGCTTATTATTCCTTATCTTGATATTATTAGCGCGCTAAACCCAAATGGTGAGCTACGCTATTATCCAGGCTCACCGCTATTGGCGGCTAACTTATTACGAGAACAAGATAAACTTGCGCTTACTGAGCTTCATCCAACCGATTTCCCTTTATTACGTACGGAATTTTCTCGTGATGATCGAGTTCGCGTTGCTCGTGAAGATGGATTTGGTCAACTAAAATCAAAATTACCACCCGCAAGCCGTAGAGGTTTCGTTTTAATTGATCCACCTTATGAGCTAAAACAAGACTACAGTGCGGTTGTGAAAGGTATTGCTGAAGGCTATAAACGTTTTGCTACTGGGACTTACGCGATTTGGTATCCTGTTGTTCATCGTCAACAAATTAAACGTATGTTAAAAGAACTTGAAGCAACAGGTGTTCGTAAAATTTTGCAAATTGAATTGGCAGTAAAACCAGACAGTGATCAACTAGGTATGACAGCATCAGGCATGATTGTTATTAATCCACCTTGGAAGCTTGAATCACAAATGAAATCAATTTTACCTTGGTTACATAAAACGTTAGTCCCAGAAGGGATAGGACATACATTGGTTGAATGGGTTGTTCCTGAATAAGTATCTGCAATGGTTTTTGCCTATTACTGTAAAAGCTAAAATCTGAAGTGCAGGTTGCTAAATTTTGTCATAATAGACTTTATTCTATGAAAGAATTAGCCTGTTAGTTACCTATTTTCTACAGATAAATGGATTAGATAAGATGAGCAAACATTACGATTATATCGCCATTGGTGGCGGTAGCGGCGGTATCGCATCAATCAATAGGGCGGCTATGTATGGCCAAAAATGCGCATTAATTGAGGCGAAAGCATTAGGTGGCACGTGTGTAAATGTGGGGTGTGTACCTAAAAAAGTGATGTGGCATGCGGCACAAATTGCAGAGGCTATCCATCAATATGGTCCTGACTATGGTTTTGACACCAAAGTAAACCGTTTTGATTGGGATACACTCATTAGCAACCGTACTGCTTATATTGATCGCATCCATCAATCCTATGAGCGCGTTTTAGGTAATAATAAAGTTGATGTTATTGAAGGATTCGCCCGTTTTATTGATGCGAAGACTGTTGAAGTCAACGGCGAAAAAATTACCGCTGATAATATCCTTATTGCAACAGGAGGACGCCCTGTTCAGCCTAATATTCCTGGCGCTGAATATGGTATTAACTCCGATGGTTTCTTTGAACTCACGGCATTACCAAAACGAGTCGCCGTTGTCGGCGCGGGGTATATTGCGGTGGAGCTTGCTGGTGTATTAAATGGATTAGGCAGTGAAACGCATCTTTTTGTGCGCAAACATGCGCCACTACGTACGTTTGATCCACTGATTGTTGAGACACTTATTGAAGTGATGGAAACAGAAGGTCCACAATTACATACTCATGCTATTCCTAAAGCCGTTGTGAAAAATGCGGATGGTAGCCTGACACTACAACTTGAAAATGGTGAAGAGCACACGGTAGATACATTAATCTGGGCAATTGGTCGTGAACCTGCAACAGATAACCTGAATCTTCAAGTGACAGGTGTTGAGCTCAATGAAAAAGGCTATATTAACGTTGATAAATTCCAAAATACCTCAGTAAAAGGAATTTATGCCGTAGGTGATAATACAGGTGCTGTTGAATTAACGCCTGTTGCTGTTGCTGCGGGTCGTCGTTTATCTGAGCGTTTATTTAATAATAAGCCTAATGAACATTTAGATTATTCAAATATTCCAACTGTGGTATTTAGTCATCCACCTATTGGTACTGTTGGTTTAACAGAGCCTCAAGCCATTGAACAGTATGGTGAAGATAAGGTAAAAGTCTATAAATCTTCCTTTACGGCTATGTATAGTGCAGTAACTCGTCATCGTCAGCCTTGTCGAATGAAGTTAGTTTGTGTTGGTGATGAGCAAAAAATTGTCGGCATTCATGGTATTGGCTTTGGTATGGACGAGATGCTACAAGGTTTTGCGGTTGCCTTAAAAATGGGTGCAACCAAAAAAGACTTTGATGATACTGTGGCTATCCATCCAACAGCGGCTGAAGAATTTGTTACCATGCGGTAATTGTTAAGAAAACATGATCCCATAAGATAAAAGCGAATATTTTTTAATCAATATTCGCTTTTTTTTATATAATCGTGCTGTAAAAATCGCTAATTTCATTAATAAATACTCATCTTACTCCCTCTTTTTTACCAAAAAGTTAATAAAAAATTCATTGAATCTATCATCAATAATCTTTTTCTTTTCTGTTTTTTCCTTATTAATCAATAAATAAAATTTTCACCTCATCAGTATTTGATAGTTTTTAATCTTATTTTTTAGAGGGTTACATCATTATGTAACCATAATGTATATGAGGTTATTGTAACTCATTAATATAATTAACATGTAATTATATTCATTAACAATATTATTTAGTGTGGTATTATTTAGTCTCTGATTAATAAACTAATAACAATATAAATAATAAGTCCATTACTGAGGTAGAAGATGAAAATTTCAAGGAGAAAGCTTTTGCTAGGCATTGGTGCTGCTGGCGTACTTGCTGGTGGTGCGGCCACTTTAGTTCCAATGGTTCGCCGTGATGGTAAATTTGTTGAATCTAAATCAAGAGCTTTATTTGTTGAAAGTACTGAGGGTGCCCTGCCATCAGAATCTGATGTGGTCATTATTGGAGGTGGTATTCAAGGTATCATGACAGCGATTAATTTAGCTGAACGTGGTATGAGTGTCACCATTTTAGAAAAAGGCGAGGTTGCTGGAGAGCAATCAGGCCGCGCATACAGCCAAATCATTAGCTACCAAACGTCACCCGAAATTTTCCCATTGCATCATTACGGAAAAATTTTATGGCGTGGTATGAACGAAAAAATTGGTGCTGATACCAGCTATCGCACACAAGGTCGAGTTGAAGCGCTTGCTGATGAAAAAGCATTAGATAGAGCGCAAGAATGGATCAAAACAGCCAAAGAAACAGCAGGATTTGATGTACCTTTAAATACTCGTATTATTAAGGGTGAAGAGTTATCAAATAGATTAGTAGGTGCACAAACACCTTGGACTGTTGCTGCTTTTGAAGAAGATTCTGGTTCTGTCGATCCTGAAACGGGTACACCAACATTAGCGCGTTATGCTAAACAAATTGGTGTTAAAATCTATACTCATTGCGCAGTAAGAGGTATTGAAACAGCAGGTGGTAAAATTTCTGATGTTGTCACTGAAAAAGGTGCAATAAGAACATCTAACGTTGTTCTTGCTGGGGGTATTTGGTCACGTTTATTCATGGGGAATATGGGGGTTGATCTTCCAACCTTGAATGTTTACTTATCACAACAACGTGTATCCGGTGTTCCAGGCGCACCACGTGGTAATGTGCATTTACCAAATGGTATCCACTTTCGAGAACAAGCTGACGGCACTTATGCTGTAGCCCCACGTATCTTCACAAGCTCCATTGTTAAAGATAGTTTCCTATTAGGGCCTAAATTTATGCACTTATTAGGTGGTGGTGAGCTACCATTAGAATTCTCTATTGGTGAAGACTTGTTTAATTCATTCAAAATGCCTACATCATGGAAATTAGACGAAAAATCACCTTTTGAGCAATATCGCATCGCGACTGCAACACAAAATACTGAGCATTTAGATGCTGTATTCCAAAGAATGAAAACAGAATTCCCAGTATTTGAAAAATCACAAATTGTTGAACGTTGGGGTGCAGTTGTAAGTCCAACATTTGATGAATTACCGATTATTTCAGAAGTAAAAGAGTACCCAGGTCTTGTTATCAATACAGCGACAGTGTGGGGAATGACAGAAGGTCCTGCTGCCGGTGAAGTTACCGCAGATATTGTGACGGGTAAAAAACCCGTCATTGATCCAACGCCATTTAGTTTGGATCGCTTTAAGTCGTAAATAGTCAATTATTTTACTGTATATCTAACTTATTAAGGAATTAGTATGCGCTATAAAAGTTTACTTGTTGCTCTACCTTTTATCTTTGGTGTTGCAAGTGCAAATGCAGCGGAGAAAGTTGTGCATCATAAATTAGACGGTATGCCTATTTCAGAGGCAGTTGAAATTAATGCAGGCAATAATCTCGTTTTCTTAAGTGGTAAAGTACCTACCAAGAAATCAGCAAATGCGCCAGATAATGAGCTGTCTTCTTATGGTAATACTGAAGAACAAACCATTAATGTATTAGAGCAGATTAAGGCAAACTTGAATAAACTGGGTCTGGATATGAACGACGTGGTTAAAATGCAAGTTTTCTTAGTGGGTGGTGAAGAGAATAACGGAACTATGGACTTTAAAGGTTTTATGAACGGTTATTCTAAGTTCTTTGATGCTTCAAAAACAGACCAACTACCAGCACGTTCTGCGTTCCAAGTAGCAAAACTAGGTAATCCTGCTTGGCGTGTCGAAATTGAAGTAATAGCGGTTCGTCCTGCTAAATAAGAGATACGTTTTTTAATTAATAAAAACTTTTAAAAAAATGCCAAAGCGAAGTATTCCTTTGGCATTTTATATTGGCTCGTTTAACTTGTTTCACCTTGAATAAATTGTACAGGGATGACAGTCATTTTCTCTGTTACTTCTTCACCTTCAATGAGTGAGGTAATAATCTCTACACTTTTTTCTGCTAATTGCTCAAAGGGTTGCTCAATACAAGTTAATTTATTAATAGTTTGATTTAGCCAAGGACTACCATCATAAGCGATAATTTTTAGTTGTTCTGGAATGGCTATATTTTTTCTTAATGCTTCATTAAATAATGCTATTGCAGGAATATCAGCGGCAAAAATAGCATCTATATCTGGGTGTGTATTGAGTATTTTTTTAGCAAATGTATGAAAATAATCTTTTTCTTCGGTTTTCCAATTTACTTGGTGAGAAATAGGGTTAATACCCACCTGATATAATCTCTCTTTAAATGCTAAACAACTTTTATAAGACGGTGTAGACGAGAGATAATTAGAGTTATCTTCAATCAAAAGAATTTTTTTACATCCTTTTTCAATCAGATGTTCTGCAGCTAATTGCCCACCAGTATGATGATCTGAACAAACTAGCGGAATATCAGAGAGATGACGATCGAGTGTAACGACCGGTTTTTGAATATGTTGATATTCTCTATCATTGAGTAAGAGATATTCTGCAATAATACCGTCAATCTGGCCACGTTTTAACATATCAAAAAAGATACGTTCACGTATTTTGCTATTTTGAGTTGCACATAACATCATGCTATAGCCTTTTTCAGCGAGTTTGTTCTCAATAAAACGAGTAACAGTTGCAAAATAAGGATACTCAAGGCTATTAATAATAACGCCTACAACGGCGCTTTTTTGTTGATATAAATTTCTTAACCAACTATCTGGAATATAATCCAGTTCTTCTATCGCTTTTTTTATTTTTTCGCGAGCTGATTGTGAAACATAACCACTATTGTTAAGTGCTCTGGAAACAGTACTAGCAGCAACATTTGCTCTTTTTGCGACATCGCGGATCCCGGCCATTGAATATGCTGTAGCTCCTTTCTATAAGAGTGTGAAAAACTAATATATCTCAATCTGATTAAGATAAAGTGATATTAATCGAGATAATTATCACTATTTAATATGAGCCGTTTCACAGTTTAGTAAGCTCATTTCCTTATTGACGTTTTTCGTGTCTATATTAATGTGGAACTGTTCCATATTTAATTTATTATCACTAAGAGGTGAATATGTCTAGTACTTGGTGGAAAGAAGCCGTGGTCTATCAAATTTATCCTAAGAGTTATTATGATAGTAATGGTGATGGTATTGGAGACTTAGCGGGTATCACAGAGAAATTAGATTATATACAGTCATTAGGTACCAATGTTATTTGGCTATGTCCTATTTTTAAATCGCCTATGAAAGATAATGGCTATGATATTGCCGATTATTCTGTGGTTGACACTATTTTTGGTGATAATAGTGCATTAGATACACTAATTAGTGAGGCGAAAAAACGCGATATAAAAATATTATTAGATTTGGTGTTAAACCACTCTTCTAATGAACATCCTTGGTTTAAAGCAGCATTAGCTGATCCTGATAGCCCATATGCAGACTATTATATTTTTAAACATTGGGATAAGCCGACACCACCTAATAATTTACGCACTTATTTTGATTGCTCTGTTTGGACTCGTATCCCTAATTCAAATCGTTGGTATTTTAATTCTTTCGGTCCTGAGCAGCCGGATTTAAACTGGGAAAATCCTCAACTTCGTAAAGAAATTATCGACATGATTAATATGTGGATTAAAAAAGGTGTTGCAGGATTTCGTATTGATGCCATTGGTAATTTAAAAAAATCCCCAGAATCATTAAGTGAACATCGATTTGAAGCAGATAGAGAAGACGGCTCAGCATCTTTAGTACCTTGGGTATTAAATCAACCAGGTATTGATAAATTTTTAACGGAATTAGCGGATAAAACCTTTAAGCCAGCCAATAGTATGACGGTTGCTGAAATTGATGTACCAGAAAAAGACTTACTTGCCTATGTGGGTGAAAATGGTTATTTCTCTATGGTATTTGATTTCAGTATTGCAGATTTAGATATTCGCCATCAAAAGCCATTTACTACATCTCCCATAACAGGAGAAAGTTTAAAACCGGTATTTATTAAAAGCCAATTAGATACGCAACGTATTGGTTGGGGAGCGCCTTATCTTGAAAATCATGATCAACCTCGTTCATTAAATAAATTTCTGCCTAAAGGCGCAATTAATTCTATCAGCGCTAAAATGTTGGCGACATTTTTATTAACCCAACGAGGAACTCCTTTTATTTATCAAGGACAAGAAATAGGGATGACGAATTGTTCTATGACCCTTGAGGAACATGATGATTTACATGTTTTCAAATTAATAGAATGGGGGAGAAGAGAAGGTTATAGCGATGAGCAAATGATGGAATATTTTAATTTACGTAGTCGTGATAATTCAAGAACACCATTTCAATGGAATGATAAAGATAATGGTGGATTTACAACGGGTAAACCTTGGTTAAAAGTAAATCCTAATTATGTGGAAATTAATGCGGAGCAAGAGTGTAGCGACAAAAAATCACTTTTCTCATATTATCAACAATTAATCGCACTAAGACGCCATTCTGATATTAGCGATATTTTAATTTACGGTGATTTTATACCTCTTGATTCACCTAGTGATGTCATTGCATTTAAGCGGCAACATGAAGGTAAAATGGTGAATATTTATTGTAATTTTAGCGGTGAAGAAAAACCATTATCTATCAATGAACAACAGATATATTTGCATAATAGCCCAATTGTGAATGATAAAGAGGGTAAAATTATTTTACAACCTTATCAAGCGATTATAATGTCTTAATAGTAATGTGATGAGCGCTATAAAGGCGCTCTCTTTATCAATACTTATTTTACTTATTTTTATTTTTCTGATTAAGCCAATCTGCAATAAATTGAGCAATAGTTTCTGGGTTATTGATATCAAGTAGCGGATAATTAATCTCCAACTTGCAATCACTTGCCACAGCAATGATATGTTTATCTAGTAATTCATTAAAATCACGCTCATTGATATGACGATAAAGGGCAATTTTAGGAATCGCTTCTCCTTTAAAACCTTCAACTAAAATTAAGTCTAATTGGCTTGCGTTAAATCGAGAGGCAAGGTAGTAAAGATCTAGTTCAGGTAATTCTGGGGTTTCTGTCATTAAAGCCCAACGCTGTTGGCTAGCGACTAGCGTTTGGTCTGCACCTGCTTTACGAAGCTCATAACTATCTTTACCCGGTTTATCAACATCCATATCATGATGGGTGTGTTTTATCATACCAACTCGTATTTTGCGCTTACGCAACTCAGGAATAAGCTTTTTAAGTAAAGTTGTTTTTCCTGTACCACTCCAAGCCGTTATCCCTAAAAGCGGTAAATCTACGTTATTTTTCATTATGTTTGCTCTCTTTATTTATGTGCTTTTTGGATATCTTGAAGGGTATTTAAATTAATAAATGCTTCTGCTTGATCTGCAAATAAAACAGGCTTTGCTCCGATTTGTTTCATGAAAAGCATTAATTTGCGATCACCTTGCGCTAGGTATTTTTCTAGCATAGGAATAACACGACGATTTAACAGTGAAAGCGTGGGGTGTTCTCGATTTCCATCATAAACATAAGATGCTAAAGCATCCCCTTTTTGTTCATAAAGATTTTTAACTAAATTAACTGGAAAATAAGGAACATCACAAGGAACAAAAATGACCCAAGGTGTTTGTGCATTTTTTAATACCGCTAACATGCCTGCTAACGGGCCTGCAAAGTCTTCTATTTCATCGGTTATAACAGGATAATGACTTTTACGATATTCATCTAAATTACGATTAGCGCTGATAAGGATATGATCAACATGAGATGAAAGTTTATCTGCAATATGTAAATAGAGTGGTTTCCCCTCTAAAATTTGTAGCCCTTTATCAACCCCACCCATACGAGTTGCTCGACCACCTGCTAGTATGCCACCTGTTATCATTTTATTTTTCATATTCAATATTTGTGAATAAATTAGCTAAAAATTCCGAAAGATATTTATCAAGTAAAGACGATATAGTAATAGAAAGTACTGACTTATTGCTATTTCATGTAAATCAACCGTAATTATTATCAAAAAAGCGTAATATTTACGCAGATTGACAGAGGTTTTCTTTTTCTATTGGATAATACTTGGTACTTTGTTGTTGTTTTTTATAATAAGGATTTTTAGTATGAAATGTCACCGTCTTAATGAAGTTATCGAATTACTACAACCTGTTTGGGTTGAAAATTCAGATTTAAACTTAGTTCAATTATTACAGAAACTGGCTGATGATGCGGGTTTTAAAGGTGATTTGTCTGATCTAACTGATGATATATTGATTTATCATCTAAAAATGCGTGGTTCAGCACCAACTGATGCAATTCCTGGATTAAAAAAAGATTACGAAGAAGACTTTAAAACTGCGATCCTACGTGCTCGTGGTGTGATTAAAGACTAATTTAGGATAGCAAATGGATATTTCTACCTCGTTTAATTTCCAAGGACTATCACCCGATAATATATGGGATGCACTCCTTAAAATTGGTTTTTATCCAGAATCTGGGTTAACTGAATTAAACAGCTATGAAAATCGTGTTTTTCAATTTATGGATGAGCACAAGCAACGTTATGTTGTGAAATTTTATCGTCCTCAACGTTGGTCTTATCAGCAAATAAAAGAAGAGCATGATTTTGTTGTTGATTTAAAAGAAGCTGATATTTCTGTTGCAGCACCTTTAATGATTAATGGTGATACCGTTCACCTTTCTGATGACGGTTTTTATTTTGCACTATTTCCAAGTATTGGCGGTAGGGCTTATGAAACAGATAATTTATTCCAGCTTGAAGAAGTAGGGCGTACATTAGGGCGTATTCATCAAATAGGCAGAAAAAAAACCTATCAATACCGACCTACAATTTCTGTTGAAGAATATCTGATTGCACCAAAATTAGTATTTGAAAAAAGTCCTTTAGTACCTAATAACCTTAAATCGTCATTTATTGAGGTTATTGACAAGCTGATCCACGATGTGAGCCCTCTTATTAATGACTCTACATGGAATATATTGCGCCTACATGGAGATTGCCATCCTGGTAATATCTTGTGGCGTGATGAAATTGTTATGGTTGATTTTGATGATTCTCGAATGGGAATGGCAATACAAGATTTTTGGATGCTATTAAACGGTTCGCGACAAGAACAGGTGCTACAGTTAAATACGCTTCTCGAATCTTATTATGAGTATCAAGATTTTGATTTAAAGGAGTTATCCTTAATTGAACCATTAAGAGCAATGAGAATGGTACATTATCTTGCCTGGGTTCTTAAGCGCTGGGAAGACCCTGCTTTTCCTCGTGCTTTTATTTGGTTTCAAGATGCTGATTTTTGGCTTAAACAATTAACTTTATTTAAAAGGCAAGTTGAACAATTAAATGAAGCTCCATTACAACTTACCCCAATGTATTAATTTTTAGGAGAAGATAACAAATGAAAAAGATTTGGCTCGCGTTAGCAAGTATGGTTTTAGCTTTTAGTGTTTCAGCTGCAGATATTACAGAAGGAAAACAATACAATAGCCTATCCAAACCCGTTGCAAATGCACCTGACGTTGTTGAGTTTTTCTCATTCTATTGCCCTCACTGCTATCAATTTTCGGAAGTATTTAAAGTAAATAGCACTGTTGAAAAAAATGTCCCTGAAAATACGAAAGTTGTTCGTTATCACGTTGATTTTTTAGGCAAATATGGTAAGGATTTAACTCGTGCATGGGCTGTTGCAATGGCTTTAGGTGTTGAAGATCAAGTCTCACCAGCATTGTTTAAAGCCGTTCAAGAAAATCAATCTATTAATTCTGTAGAAGATATTCGTACTACTTTTATTAATGCCGGCGTTAAAGCTGAAGATTATGATTCAGCAATTAATAGCTTTGTTGTTAACTCATTAGTGAGTCAACAAGAAAATGCGTTAGCGGATTATCAAATCAACGGTGTTCCTGCCATGATTGTTAACGGTAAATATAAAATAAGAAATGATAAAATTGATGCTAAATCACCAGAAGAATACGCTAAAGCATATTCTGATATTGTTAATCAACTTATCGCAAAAAAATAAAAAAGAATATTTCTTTTATAAGATGACGAATGTCATATAAGATTTTTGTCTGAGAAAATAGCGCTTATATCCCATGAGCGCTATTTTTTTCTTTTTAATTTTTCTAATTCTATAACTATCCACATTCGTAAAAATATTTTTTTATTATTATTTTTTTTTGAAATAAAGCTAAGTTATTGATTTTTTGATTATGTTAACAAAATGAAAAGAGGGATAACTTATTAATATAGATGAAGTTAAAAAATATTCACAGAGTTATCCACAGGTTGTTATTGTTATCGTCACCAGTATTTAGCATCTAACAAATCAAATGTGACATTTATGTGAACAATAAATGCCCAATTAGGATCTTAAAATAATTATCTGAGAATTTTGACTTTTATAAAATAGTCAATTAATAGTAAGTAACTTACTGATATATTTATTGGTTATGATTAAGGTGCTTACTCTTGATATCTCCTCTATTCATTGATTTTTACTATTCTATGCTTGTTTTATCGTTTGTGACATGAGTGTTAATAGTATTTTTTTGATTCAAAAATAATTAAAAGTCATCGATATTCATTTGTTTGACAATCTATTTTTTTCTATGATAAAACAAATTAACCGTAAAATTTATATGAGAATGATAGAAAGGAATTAAATTACTCTCCAAGTAAATATGGATATATTTTAAATTTTATTAACTATTATATTGATAATAATTAAGTTTAGTCTTGGTTTATTCGAAATTTATAGTAGTTACTTTTTCAAAATTATCAATAAAATCGGAGGTTCGATGCAAAACGAAATTGATTCAGAAAATCTCAATTTAATTGAAATAACGGGTAAGAATACATCGACGACTATTTTGAGTAGTATTAGTCAACCATTGTCTCTGTTATTTAAAACGCTCAACAATAAAATTGCTAAATTAAATGAAATTAATATTGTCACATTGGTGAGTTGGGTCGCCACAATCACTGCTTGCGGTATGTATATCTCTTATATTCCGCAAATTATGGACAATCTTAATGGCATTAAAACCAGTCCTTTTCAGCCTTTTGTTGCAGCAATAAACTGCTTTCTTTGGACCTATTATGGTGTGAAAAGTAAAGAATATCCGGTAGCAATCGCCAATGCTCCTGGGATATTATTTGGTAGTTTTGCATGTTTAAGCGCAATTATTTAATAATAGCTATCTTGTTTTTAATTCTGCTTAATTAGAACAAGGATGTTTTAATTAAATAAAAATTTGATAATTATTTATATTCTTATTTTAATAAATGTAATTTCTATTTTTAAATATCTTTCTATAAAATTATTATATTTAATTATCTGATATCGGTATGATTATCTTATTTGTTTAACGATGATTCATCGAATTTAAGAAAATTTCATGGCAGGTAATATTCGTCTATTGGCTCGCAATGTGGCATTCTAGTCCTATCCACGAACCTCAGAGCAATGATGAATAGATTATGGTCCAAATAGCAGAAAACCCCTTTATCCTTGTAGATGGCTCCTCATACCTTTATCGTGCCTATCACGCGTTTCCTCCGCTAACTAATAGCAAAGGTGAACCAACAGGTGCTATGTATGGTGTGCTTAATATGTTACGTAGCCTTATCATACAGTATAAGCCAAGTCATGTGGCGGTTGTGTTTGACGCTAAGGGTAAGACATTCCGTGATGAATTATATGAAGAATATAAATCAAATCGCCCACCAATGCCTGATGATCTCCGTGAACAAATAGAGCCTTTGCACGAAATGGTGCAAGCGATGGGATTACCTTTACTCTCAATAACAGGCGTTGAAGCTGATGATGTTATTGGCACTTTAGCGTTAAAAGCAGCCTCAGAGGGTAAAAATGTATTAATCAGCACGGGTGATAAAGATATGGCGCAACTTGTTACGCCAAATGTCACACTGATAAATACAATGACAAATGTCATTTTAGGCCCTGAAGAAGTTAAAGAAAAATATGGTGTACCTCCTGAGCTTATTATCGACTTTCTCGCCTTAATGGGCGATTCTTCAGATAATATTCCTGGTGTACCCGGTGTTGGTGAAAAAACGGCATTAGGCTTATTACAAGGTATTGGTAGTCTTAAAGAGATTTATCAACAGCTTGATAATATCGCCACATTGAGTTTTCGCGGTGCTAAAACATTAGGCGCTAAAATGGCAGATCATGAAAAAATTGCCATGCTCTCTTATAAATTAGCGACAATTAAAACGGATGTTGAGTTAGATAAAACATTTGACGATCTTAACGTTAATGAGCCTGATCTAGACAAATTACTCGATATGTTTACGCGTTATGAATTTAAACGCTGGATAAGTGATTTGCAAAATGGCGGGTGGTTAGCGCAACGCAGTAGTCGTAAAGCTCCCGTTCCTTATTCTGCACAACCTGCTGAAAACAAAGACACAGTCGCGACCGCAGATTTCCCTCTTATTACGCAAGAAAATTACGAAGCGATATTAACGCATGAAAGCTTAGCGCGCTGGGTTGATATTTTAAAAAATGCGCCTGCATTTGCTTTTGATACTGAGACTGACAGCTTAAATAATATCGATGCTCGATTAATTGGTATGTCTTTTGCTGTTGAACCCGGTAAAGCCGCTTATCTTCCATTACGACATGATTATCTTGATGCGCCAGAGCAACTGCCTATTAATGAAGTTCTCGTTGCTTTAAAACCGATTTTAGAAGACGAATCAATCGCTAAAATCGGGCAAAATTTGAAGTTTGATCGTGGCATTATGGAAAATGAAGGAATTGAGCTAAAAGGTATCGATTTCGATACGATGTTGGAATCATACGTGCTCAATAGCGTTAGCAATCGTCATGATATGGATACTCTCGCTGATAAGCATCTTAATCATAAAACGACAACATTTGAAGAAATAGCGGGTAAAGGCAAAGGTCAGTTAACGTTTAATCAAATTGAGGTTGAACAAGCTACGCTATATGCCGCTGAAGACGCGGATATCACGTTGCTATTGCATCAAGCACTTTATCCTCAAATAGACGCTGTTAAACCGCTTAAACACATTTACAGCGATATTGAGATGCCATTAGTACCTGTGCTTTCTCGAATGGAACGCAAAGGTGTATTAATTGATGCACAAGTGCTTGCTGAGCAATCAAAAGAAATTACTCAACGTTTAGCTGAAATAGAGAAAGAGACATTTGAGTTAGCAGGCCAAGAATTTAATCTTTCTTCACCTAAGCAATTGCAAGAAATTTTATTTGAAAAGCTACAGTTACCTGTTATCAAGAAAACCCCAAAAGGGGCTCCATCTACAAATGAAGAGGTGCTAGAAGAGTTAGCCCATAGCCATGAGTTACCTCGCTTGATTTTAGAGCACCGCGGACTCGCGAAATTAAAATCAACGTATACTGATAAATTGCCGTTAATGGTGAACAGTAAAACAAAGCGTGTGCATACTTCTTATCATCAAGCTGTTACGGCAACAGGTCGTCTTTCTTCTCGTGATCCTAATCTTCAAAATATCCCTGTTAGAAATGAAGAAGGACGTCGTATTCGCCAAGCATTTATTGCACGTGATGGCTTTAAAATTGTGGCCGCTGACTATTCGCAAATTGAGTTGCGTATTATGGCTCAATTATCTCAAGATAAAGGTTTATTAACGGCTTTTGCTGAAGGTAAAGATATTCACCGAGCAACGGCATCTGAGGTATTTGGTATTCCATTAGATGAAGTGACTTCAGAGCAACGTCGTAGCGCTAAAGCCATTAACTTTGGCTTGATTTATGGTATGAGTGCTTTCGGCCTATCTCAACAAATTGGTGTAGATCGTAAAGAAGCACAGCGCTATATGGATCTCTATTTTGAGCGCTATCCTGGTGTACTAGAATATATGGAACGAACACGTAAACAAGCTGCTGAAAAAGGCTATGTTGAAACATTAGATGGACGTCGATTGTATTTACCAGAGATTAACTCTAAAAATGCGATTCGTCGTAAAGCCTCTGAGCGTGAAGCGATTAATGCACCAATGCAAGGTACTGCGGCTGATATTATCAAAAAAGCGATGATAGCTGTAGATAATTGGATCTGTAATGAATGCCCTGATGATGTGCATATGATTATGCAAGTGCACGATGAATTAGTGTTTGAAGTTCGTGAATCTTATTTAGACAAAGCGAATGAGATGATCCATCAGCTAATGGAAAGTAGTATGACTTTAGCGGTTGCACTAAAAGTAGAAGTTGGCGTCGGTAATAATTGGGATGAAGCCCATTAATAGTAACTGACTAAATAATTAAAGTTCTATTTAGTTTTAAAAAAGCGCAGTTATTAACTCGTAATAACTGCGCTTTTGCCATATTTAGAGCAATTAAGCGATTTGTGAATCGTTTAATTTGCTGAGTTTCTTTTGTTTCTTTTCAATACGCTGGCGTTTCAGCGGTGATAAATGGTCAATAAAGAGTTTTCCATCAAGATGGTCTATCTCATGTTGAATACAGCCTGCAAAAAGATCAGATGCTTCAAGCTCAATATCATTCCCATTTCTATCCCATGCTTTGACCTTTAAGAAACGATAACGCTCTGTTGGTGCAAAAGAGTCAGGAATAGAAAGGCATCCATCCATCATATCCATCAATTCGTCTTCTGTGCTGACAATGATTGGATTGATAAGAGCAAGGGGTTGATCCCGGTTTTCAGAAACATCAATAACAATAATACGTTTAGATACATTAACTTGAGGTGCGGCTAAACCGATACCTCTTTGTGCGTACATGGTCTCAATCATGTCGTCTATTAATGTATGTATTTCGTCATCTACTTTTTCCACCGGCGTTGCCACTTTGCGTAGACGCTCATCAGGAAAACGCAATAGCGTTAATACAGCCATGGATACCTCATACTTATCGCTAATAACAAATTTACTACAGTCTCGCGATAAGCCTACCATAAAATTAATAGAGGGAAACCGCACATTTTGTGTCATTTGCTCTCTTTTTAATCATATTCTTAGGGGGTATTCTTGTGAGTGATTTAGATCTCATAAATATGTAATTAAACTACATTTATTTAGAGTTAAAACGCATTTAAGTATGGCTGAATCGTGTTTGCATATGAAAAAAAACTACAAAAGGGCTTTTATTGAGCAAAAAAATGGAGTACATTATCTCTCGTAGGGTACAGAGGTAAGATGTTCTATCTTTCAGACCTTTTACTTCACGTAATCGGATTTAGCTGAATATTAGCTGCCCCAGTTGAGTTTATTTCAACTGGGGCATTTTTTTGTCTAAATTTCAGTGAAATAGAGGTTGGTGCGACTCAATAAGAAGAATGAAAAGAAAGGTGGGGCAGTATGAGTAAAATAAAGGGAAGATCATCCCCTTTATTTTTAGAAAAAGAATATCGTTTTGCGATTAAGCTTTATTATCAACAATAGCTGTTTGCGAAGTTCCAGAAAACCAACCATTTAGTGTGTCACGTAGCTTATCGATACCTATTTTCTTTAATGAAGAAAAATACTCTACGCGAATATCGCCCGATTTTTCTGATAGGGTGTCACGAACACTCATTAACTGCTTTTTACGAGCCCCTGATGCTAACTTATCTGCTTTTGTCAGCAGAACTAATGTAGGCAATTCAGAATCTACAGCCCAGTCAATCATTTGCATATCAAGATCTTTTAAGGGATGGCGAATATCCATTAAAATAACTACACCACGTAAACATTCTCGTTTTTGAAGATATTCTCCTAAAGAACGTTGCCATTTACGTTTCATCTCTTCTGGTACTTGTGCATAACCATAACCGGGTAAATCCACTAAACGGCGACCTTCTTCAATTTGAAAAAGGTTAATTAATTGTGTTCTTCCTGGTGTTTTACTTGTTCTTGCTAGTCCATTTTGTTGAGTTAGTGCATTTAATGCACTCGATTTACCAGCGTTAGAGCGACCGGCGAAGGCAATTTCAATTCCTGTATCGGGTGGTAAATGACGGATATCAGGCGCACTAATGATAAAATGTGCTTTTTGGTAATTAAATTGCGTCATTCTGATATAAGCCTCTTTGAAATTAATGCTATGTCTAATGCATGCTAATTAAATCTGTGCATTGAGATTAAATACGATAAATTATCTATTGGCTCTATTTTGGCGTAATTTAAGCGGTTATGACAGCGATTAAAAATTAAATTTTCCCAATTCTTGTGTAAATGGGGTTATTAAGCGTAAATAAAGGTAAATGATTGGCACTATTTATCTGTGCGAATTAGAATCCTTGCATATTAAGTAAGTTGTAGACTATTAAAGTAAAGGAATCCCTGCATGTTAAAACGTTTTCTTGTCACCTTCGTTACCGCTTGCACCTTAACAACAGCAAACTTTGCAATGGCAACGGGAGAGACCTTAGTTAAATTAGTCACATCTGAAGGCAATATTGAATTTTCACTGGATAATAAAAAAGCACCAATTACAACCAAAAACTTTATTCAGTATGTCGAAGATGGTTATTACAATGGCACGACATTTCATCGTGTTATTCCTGGTTTTATGGTTCAAGGCGGTGGCTTCACTGCGGATTTACAACAAAAGCAAACCAAAGCACCAATCAAAAATGAAGCTGATAATGGATTACGTAATTTAAAAGGTACAATCGCTATGGCGCGTACATCTGATAAAGACAGTGCAACGAGCCAATTTTTTATAAATGTTGCAGATAATGCCTTTTTAGATCATGGTCAGCGTGATTTCGGTTATGCCGTATTTGGTAAAGTCATAAAAGGTATGGATGTTGTTGATAAAATTTCTCAAGCACCAACCCGTAATATTGGGCCTTATCAAAATGTACCTGTAAAAACGGTAACTATTTTATCAGCTGAAGTCGTGAAAGAATAAAACAGCACTAGTGTAGACAGTTGATTTATTCTAAATAAGAGTAAAAAACAGGAACCGGAATAATATTTATTATTCCGGGGCTTTTTCTACGAAATTTTTTAGTGTTTTTTTTCGAACTATCTGCTAGTTAGTGGTAGTAATACATAATTAAACTCTTTATTTATCAATAATCATCGAGATTATTGTTATTGCGCAATAAAACAGCAGGATTTCTTACTTACTATTCATATTTTATACCTGTGCTATGATAATCGGCTTTGTTGTACCCAAGTTGGTTAAGCAACGAGCTATTTTGTCAGGGATTGTTGATTTTCAAAATAGCAAAAAATAGATAATGATAATAAAATCAGTCGGATAGGCTAATATGCTGTTACTTATTGATAATTACGATTCGTTTACCTACAACCTCTATCAATATTTTTGTGAACTGGGTGCTGAGGTTGTTGTTAAACGTAACGATGAAATTGGGCTTAAAGAGATAGAAAAGATGATGCCAGCACATCTTGTTATCTCACCGGGTCCTTGTACACCAGACGAAGCGGGTATCTCTCTTGAGGCGATACAGCGATTTGCAGGAGAAATACCTATCCTTGGCGTTTGTCTTGGGCATCAGGCTATTGGGCAAGCTTTCGGTGCATCAGTGATTAGAGCACGCGAAGTGATGCATGGAAAAAACGCGTTGATACATCATAATCAGCAAGGCGTTTTTAAAGGACTTAACCGACCTTTAAGTGTAACGCGTTATCACTCACTCGTGATTGATGCGACGACATTACCCGTTCCTTTTGAAGTTACGGCGTGGAGTCAGCATGATGGTAATGTTGATGAAATCATGGGAATACGTCATCGTACGTTACCGATAGAAGGGGTTCAGTTTCACCCTGAAAGTATTCTTAGTGAACAAGGTCATGAACTATTAAATAATTTTCTTAAATATTAGTTAGATAACAGTTTTTAAGAGAATAAAGTTGTTTTTATTGCAAACCAGATTTGATTTTTTATTCATATTTAGTGATTATATTTTCACTTAGGTCTAAATATCAATTTGGTGGGATAATGACAAAACAAAGCGTTAATCGGGCAACATACGATCAAGTTATGTTGCCAATTTATTCACCTGCCGACTTTATTCCTGTAAAAGGACAAGGAAGTCGTGTTTGGGATCAACAAGGTAACTCCTATATTGATTTTGCAGGTGGAATCGCCGTTCTTGCCTTGGGGCATGCACATCCTGCGCTAAATCAAGCCATTAAAGAGCAAAGTGAAAAACTATGGCATGTTAGTAATGTGTTTACTAACGAGCCAGCTTTAGAGTTAGCACAAAAGCTTATTGATAATACCTTTGCTGAACGTGTCTTCTTTGCTAATTCAGGCGCTGAAGCTAATGAAGCTGCTTTTAAACTCGCTCGTCATTATGCAATTACTCGCCATAGCCCTTATAAAACCAAAATTATAGCATTCCATAATGCTTTTCATGGACGAACTTTCTTTACGGTTTCTGTTGGTGGACAAGCTAAATATGCTGATGGTTTTGGCCCTAAACCTGCCGATATCATTCATGTACCTTTTAATGATCTTAATGCTGTAAAAGCTGTCATTGACTCTCATACTTGCGCCGTTGTCTTAGAACCTATTCAAGGTGAAGGTGGCATTACAGCTGCAACACCTGAATTTATGCGTGGATTACGTGAGTTGTGCGATGAAAACCAAGCTTTATTGGTGCTTGATGAAGTGCAAACAGGTATGGGACGCACTGGAAAGCTTTTTGCTTATATGAACTATGATGTAACACCTGACATCATTACAACGGCAAAAGCATTAGGCAGTGGCTTCCCATTAAGCGCCATGCTAACAACAGCCGATATTGCGTCAGTAATGGGGGTTGGAACTCATGGAACGACTTATGGTGGTAACCCATTAGCGTGTGCTGTTGGTAATGTCGCCTTTGATTTGATTAATACGAAAGAAGTATTAGAGGGCGTACAGCAACGTTATCAGTGGATTGTTGATGAATTGATGGCAATTAATCAGCGTTACGGTGTTTTCTCTCAGATTAGAGGACAAGGCTTATTAATTGGTGCTGAATTAGCACCTCAATATGCAAATCAAGCAAGGGATATTTTAACGTTAGCAATAAAACAAGGGTTGATGATGCTAAATGCAGGCACTAATGTCCTACGGTTCACGCCTTCGCTAATTATTACGCAAGAAGAACTTGCTGAAGGGATGAAAGCATTAGATAAAGCGATTGCTGAATTTGTTCATTTATCGTCTATTTAATATAAAGATAAAACCCCATCAATAATGAAGGGGTTTTATACGATACGGTAAGCGATAGTCTAGATAGACTTTTTAAACAACTTACTTAGCGAGTACCGTAAACGACAATAGTTTTACCGTGAGCGGAAATAAGATTTTGGTCTTCTAACATTTTTAGAATACGACCCACAGTTTCACGTGAACAACCAACAATCTGACCAATTTCCTGACGTGTAATTTTGATTTGCATGCCATCAGGATGCGTCATTGCATCAGGTTGTTTTGCTAAGTTAAGTAAGGTTTGTGCAATGCGTCCTGTTACATCAAGGAAAGCAAGGTTACCCACTTTTTCTGACGTTGTTTGTAATCTGCTCGCCATTTGAGCGGAAAGACGCATCAGAATATCAGGATTGACCTGAATTAATTGGCGGAATTTTTTATAGGAGATTTCTGCTACTTCACAGGCTGTTTTTGCTCGAACCCATGCACTACGTTCTTGATCTTCTTCAAATAATCCAAGTTCACCAATGAAGTCACCTTGATTAAGGTAGGAAAGGATCATCTCTTTTCCTTCTTCATCTTTAATAAGAACAGCTACGGAACCTTTGACGATATAATAAAGGGTTTCCGCTTTCTCACCTTGGTGGATCAGCGTGCTCTTGGATGGATATTTGTGAATATGGCAGTGTGACAAAAACCATTCAAGAGTCGGATCTGTTTGCGGCTTGCCGAGAACCATTCGCGTTATCCTCTGTACGTTAAATGCAGCCATTCAAAACGGAGAAGGCTCCTTTTGAGACAGCATGCTTAAAAATCCTATCTTTACCGATTTACTTCCTGATAATGCGGGAAGTTAATATGGGATAGATTATAATAAATGAGAAAATAATGCATTGATCTTAACCACTATCATCAAGCAGATATTGTTTTTAACACAGTTTACGCATTAAGTCTCGTTTTACGCAGTCAGCATAATAAACCTATTTGCTAATTGCTAGTTGTATTATGAGAATGTACTCTTTTAGTTTCTATGCTGTTGAGGGTGAAATAATGGAAGCACGAGTTAAATGGGTTGAAGATTTATCTTTTATCGGTGAATCATCTTCAGGTCATCAAGTTGTAATGGATGGTAATTCTGGTGATAAAGCACCAAGTCCAATGGAATTATTATTAGTTGCTGCAGGTGGATGTAGTGGTATTGATGTAGTTAGTATTTTGCAAAAAGGTCGTCATCAAGTGACTGATTGTGAAGTGAAATTAACATCAAAGCGTCGTGAGGAAGCACCTCGCTTATTTACTGATATCAACTTACATTTTATTGTTTCTGGCAAAGATTTATCCGATAAAATAGTAGAAAGAGCGGTTCAACTTTCTGCTGAAAAATATTGCTCTGTCTCTTTAATGTTGGGTAAAGCTGCGAATATTACTCACTCATTTGAAATTAAAGAATCTGAATAAATTTTATTTTTTAAAATAAAGTTTAAATAATAAAATAATATCCCTCATTTGATGGGATATTATTTTTATAGAAATTAAAAATAAAATTAACTTATTTTTTCCCCATTCAGTAATTTCTTAACTAGTGGCGCCATTATTAATTCCATCGCTAAACCTAATTTTCCACCAGGAACGACGATAGTATTAATTGTTGACATAAATGAGCCATGTAACATAGCTAATAAATAAGGAAAATCGATATCCGTTAGGCCACGAAAGCGAATAACAATAAAACTTTCATCAAGGGTAGGAATGCCTTTAGCAGAAAAAGGATTTGATGTATCAACAGTTGGCACGCGTTGGAAATTGATATGAGTACGAGAAAATTGAGGGATGATATAGTTAATATAATCATCCATAGAACGTACGACAGAGTCTTTTACTGCCTCTTGTGAATGGCCTCGTTCCGTTGTATCCCTTATAAGCTTTTGTATCCATTCAAGGTTAACGATAGGAACTACGCCAACGAGTAAATCAACATGTTGTGCGACGTCATGCTCATCTGTAACAACACCACCATGTAAGCCTTCATAAAACAGCACATCTGTATTTTCAGGTAAAGCTTCCCAAGGGGTAAATGTACCTGGTAATTGATTATAAGGTGTGGCTTCATCGTAAGAGTGGAGATATTTACGTGATTGGCCTTCACCTGTATTACCATATTGGCTTAACGTGGCACTGAGTAGACTAAAATCATTGGCTTCAGGACCAAAATAGCTGATATGTCGGCCTTGTTCTTTGGCTTTTCTAATCGCCATATCCATTTCAGGGCGAGTGTAACGATGAAAGCTATCGCCTTCAATCAATGCCGCATGAGCATTGATTTGTTGGAATATTTTACGAAAAGCTTGGCTTGTAGTGGTCGTTCCAGCACCACTAGAGCCTGTGACTGCGATGATAGGGTGTTTAGTAGACATATCTTATCCTTTATAAAAATAAGGGAACGTTCCTTATTGGTCGATGCTATGTCGCTAACTCGAGGTAATTAATCAGGGCGGAACTGTGATGCAGGCATAATATTAATGCTCTCATGGAGTTCAGACCAAACCAATACCGCTTCACCTGATATGAGTTGTTTTTTTACGTCAGCGACTTTTTGTTCAAGCGTTTTCTCTTGCATACCATAATCAGTCCCTTCTCGTAAAACGAAACTTTCAATAAGATTATCTAGCGCCTCAGTCGAAAGCTCTTTCCAAGGTATAATCATTTTGATTTCTCCAAATACGTCGTTAACCAATCCGGAATACGTTTTTCTAACCACATAACGGGTTTAGAAAGTTTCCCACTGACAAAACCAACATGCCCGCCAAATTCTGTTAATTGATATTCTATATTTTTGGGTAATGTGGCGATATCAGGTATCACATCTGTCGACATAAAAGGATCATCTTTGGCATGTATGATAAGCGTTGCTTTTTTAATATTATTCAATAAAGGCAACGCGCTACATTGGCGATAGTAATCTAAAGCATCTTTAAAACCGTGTATTTTAGATGTGATCAAATCATCGAATTGGCGTAATTTTTTGATAGATTTTATCGACAATAAACTAATGGGCAACGAGTGTGGATAACGAATTAGCTTGCGTGTCGCGTTACTTTTTAGTCCTTTTAAAAGATACCATTGATAGAAACGAGAAAATCCTTGCTCAATTTTTATTGAGCAAGGTTCTAGCATTAAAGGTGCAGAAACAATAACGGCAGCATCTAAAACAGCATTGTCACCACTTTCAGCGAGATAATAAGCGAGCATATTACCGCCTAGTGAATAACCAACCGCTGCGGTAGGTTGAGGCCCAAATTCTGCTTGTAGCCAGTTTAAAAAATAACGAGCATCATCGGTTTCACCTGAATGATAAATTCTTTTTTGTCGATTAGGTTCGCCACTACAACCACGAAAATGCATAACAACGCCTAACCAGCCTCTCGCTTTTGCTGCAGATAGCATGCCATGAGCATAAGGACTTTTAAAACTACCTTCTAACCCATGAAAAATAACTAACCGAGGCTTGTGCGAAGCCAATTTAGGATCTTCACTCCATGCTAAATCGACAAAATCGTTATCAGGTAGATTAAGTCGTTGCCAATAGGGCGTTAATCGCGGTGTTCTACGCACTATTCTTGGTAATAGTGTTTGTAAATGTGGATTTTTAGCCCAGCGAATTGGATAAAAGTATTGAGACATAATTTCGTTTATTAAAATTAATTAACACTTGTTTGCTAAATAACATACTGCTATTTTCAGTAAAAATAAAACCACCGTCACACTTTTGAGCATATCATGATGACAACAAGTCTTGTTTTTTCTTTAAGCGTTTTCCTTTTTATTGCCGCTATTACTCCAGGACCTAATAATTTATTGTTAACCTCTTCTGGCGCTCATGTTGGCTTTAAAGGCTCATTAAAGTTGATGGCTGGCATTATGCTTGGAATGCAATGCGTGTTATTTAGTTCTGCATTTGGTATTGCTGCACTATTAATTATCTACCCTGCATTACACACAGGATTAAAAATAGTCGGCAGCCTCTATTTACTCTGGTTAGCTTGGAAAACCGCCACGTCATCTTATCAACGCTTAGATATTCCAGCTAAAGCCCCTCAAACTGTTAGTTGGTTTCAAGGTGCTTTATTACAATTTCTTAATCCTAAAGCGTGGATGATGGGTCTTGGTGCTGTAGGAAGTTTCAGTTTGTCTGGTGATACCTATTTTAACTCAATTATAATCATTAGTATTGCAATGTTTCTGGTTAATTTAGTTGCAGGTGTAATTTGGATTTTAGGTGGGGCATTGATTAGTTTATTTTTACAAAGTCGTCGTGCTTGGTTTATTTTTAATATTTCGATGGGAATATTAACAGCGATTTGTGTTCCGTTGATTTGGATTGAGTAAATGGTTAAAAAGAATAAGGCATAAATAAATTATATTGATTACATTATAAAATTGATATTTTTTATGTTTAAAAGGGATGTTGTTTCATTTTTATTAAAAATAAAAGTTTATTTATCTAGAAAATATTAAAAATTAAAAAAATACAACCGTAATTTGACACACATAGCAAAATAAAAAAAAGAATAATTGTTTATACTTTTACTTATTACTCATTAAGATTAATGTTAATTATAAAAATAGTATGGTGTTGATATGATTTTTT
>NZ_LXEN01000065.1 GCF_001654855.1 Proteus myxofaciens ATCC 19692 | reverse complement strand
AATTTATAAAATATCTTTATTAATTAGTGTAAAATTAGATAAGATTAGTCCTAGCAAGAATATTATAAAAAATTTTATGAAATTATTAATTTTACAATTTACGGTGACTTGTGCTTGCTGTTTATTGATTTTTTTTAAAGCTTAATTATTTGTGATGTTAAATTTTTATTATTAATCATTCCATTATAACTATATCGTACCCTCAATGAGAGTACTCTAATTGGAAATAGTCATTATGCCAACATTAACGAAGATTACGTGGATAAAACCAGGGATGGCAACAAATCAACGTAAAATAGCGGATTATATTTTAGCCAATCCAGAAAAAACGGTGACTCTTTCATCACAACAACTCGCTGAAATTATGGGCGTTAGTCAATCAGCAATTGTTAAATTTAGTCAAAAGATAGGATTTAAAGGTTTTCCCTCATTAAAGCTCGCCATTAGTGAAGAACTTGGTAGGAAAAATGCTAACTCTGGGCACTATTCAAGTGTATTACATAATCAAATTGGCTCAGAAGATAGTTTAGTGGTTATTGCTCAAAAGCTCGCTCAAGAAAAAAATAATGCGATAAGTGATACAACTCGTCAAATAAATTATCTCCATTTTGAAAAAGTGATACAGCTTATTGATGAGGCTCAGAGAGTACAAGTGATTGGTATTGGTGGTTCTGGTTTAGTTGCAAAAGATTTAAGTTATAAATTGCAAAAAGTAGGTATCACAACACTGGTTGAAACCGATCACCATGTGCAAATTTCTGTTGCTCAAATGTTAAGTTCTAAAGATTTACAAATAGTTATTTCATACAGTGGTAAAAGAAAAGACATGTTAGTTGCAACGACAGTGGCAAAAAAACAAGGTGCAAAAATCATCGTGATTACAGGTGATAAGCGTTCTCCTCTTGCTCTTCTTGCTGATTATGTATTAGAAACAGTTGCGGATGAAGGTGAGTGGCGCAGTGCGTCTATTTCATCAAGAACTGCGCAAAATACAATTACAGATCTTATTTTTATGGCGTTATTGAAGAAGCGTGATGACAATGCTAAGACATTGGTTCTGAGTTCTCAGGCGTTAATTAATAGCCTGGATGATTAAGAATTTTGAACTAATTCAAAAAATTAATATTTAATGACGACTTTTTTTATTTATCACTAAAGTTATTCTCCCGTAAGCCGAAACGATAGTTATTTAGCGAGTGTTTTTTTAGTTGAGATATTTAATTTCAATTGCGAGGAGAATAACGAATGCGTAACAATCAACCGGTAACACAGCGAGAATATCCGGTCTCTGAGAACGCAACACTGATGTCAACGACTGATCCTAATGGCAATATTATTTATGCTAATGAGGACTTTGTTAAGGTGAGCGGTTTTTCACTGGAAGAGCTTGTAGGGCAACCTCATAACGTTGTTCGTCATCCTGATATCCCTTCTTTGGTTTTTAAGGATATGTGGAAAACGCTAAAGCAAGGTAATGTATGGACTGGCATTATTAAAAATCGCCGGAAAAATGGCGATCACTATTGGGTTAGAGCCAATGTAACGCCTATTATTCGTGAAGGTAAAATACAAAGTTTTATGTCGGTAAGAACGGCAGTAACAAAAGAAGAAATAGTACAAGCTTCCGCTCTTTATCTAGGTGTTAAACAAGGAAAATATCCATCAAATACCTTTTCAAAAGGTATTTTTATTTATAAAGGGTGGCAATCTTGGCGCTCTTGGTATCAAACCATATCGTTAAAAATACGTCTTCGTTTACTGATTTTTATTCCTTTTATTTTCATGCTTATTAGTGCGTGGTTTGCTGGCTTAAGAGAAAACGTTTTTTTTATACATTCTGCTATTTTGTTTTTTCTTTCTATTGTTATTGAACGAACTGCTTATTTTCAAATTGTGAAGCCAATAAGCTTATTAAGTGAGGAAGCTAATCAAGTCGCAACCGGTAATGAGCATAACGTTACTTATCTTAATCGTATTGATGAAATTGGAATGACTCAGCGTTCTGTGAATCAATTAGGACGAATGTTTCGCTGGTTAGTTAATGATGTTAGTCATCAAATTGATCAAGTTGGTCTTTCATGTGATCAACTGGCAGCAGGGAACCATGACCTGTATATAAGAACAGAACAAACGGCGAGTAATGTTCAAGCAACCGCATCGACAATGAATGAATTAACAACAGCGGTAAGCAATAATAGTGAGACAGCGGGAAAGGCCAATAATTTATCGACTATCACCTGTGATGCAGCGATTAAAGGGGGTACAGCAATGGATAATATCGTTAATACGATGAGTGATATTGCGAAAAGCTCCGATCGTATTAGTAATATCATTGGCGTGATTGATAGTATTGCTTTTCAAACTAATATATTAGCACTTAATGCTTCAGTGGAAGCCGCTCGTGCTGGCGCACAAGGTCGTGGTTTTTCTGTGGTTGCAACAGAGGTAAGAGAGTTAGCTCAACGTTGTGCTGAAGCGGCTAAAGAAATTAAAAAATTAATTAATACATCAAGTAACAATATTAAATTAGGTTCAAAGCAAGTCAACGATACTGTTAGCACGATGGGAAGTATTGTTGAGCATGTTAAAAATGTGACTTCATTGATTAGCGAAATTAGCCTTGCTTCATCAGAGCAAAGCGATGGATTAAAAGAGCTAGGACGTGCTGTTGAAAAATTAGAAGCGATTACTCATGATAATGCAGACTATGTTTCTAAAGCCTCTGCTATTTCAGGAGAAATGAAAACACAAACTCATTACTTAGTGAGCTCAATTAGTATTTTCCATTAAGTAAAAAACTCATTTTTTTAACAACATATTGAAAAGAAGTCTTTTTTATCATTAAAAAGCAGATAAAATTAATTAATAAATTTCATTTATTATCGAAATTCGTTTATATAAAAACGCTGTTTAATGGCTGAACAGCGTTTTTATTTTAATTATAACGTTATTGTTGATCAGTAGTAGTAAAGGAATTTGTCATCTCTTCCAGCGTTTCTTGTAGCTCCATCCATTCCATTTCAACATCTTCTAACGCTGATTTTGTGGTATTTTGACGATGTAAGTAATCCGAAAGCTCATTCTTACGATTAGCGTCATAAATATCACTGTCTGAAAGTGCAGATTCAATATGTGCTAATTCTTGTGTGAACTTATCCATTTTGCTTTCTAATACCGTAAGCTTTTTACGTAAAGGTTGTGTTTGTTGCCTAAATTCTGCTTCTTTACGTTTTTGCTCTTTTTTATCTTGTGCACTTAAATTCGTCGTTAATACACTTTCTTTATTTTGATTTTGTTGATCTTTATTTGTTTGGTTTTCTTGGCGATTTTGATCGACCAGCCATTGTTGGTAATCATCAAGATCTCCTTCAAAAGGCTCTACATGTCCATCATGCACAAGATAGAGATCATCTGTCGTTGAACGTAACAAATGCCTATCATGAGAGACAACAACAATTGCACCTTCAAAACTAATTAGTGCTTGCGTTAAAGCTTGTCGCATATCTAAATCAAGGTGGTTTGTTGGTTCATCCATAAGTAATAAGTTAGGACGTTGCCAAACAAGCAGTGATAGTACTAACCTTGCTTTTTCACCACCAGAAAATTGACCACAGGCATCTGTGACTTTATCACCATGAAAGCCAAATCCACCAAGGTAATCACGCAATTTTTGCTCTGTTTCTTTTGGTGCTAAACGCGCTAAATGCTGGAGGGCGGATTCATCAGAGCGTAAAAACTCTAATTGGTGCTGTGCAAAATAGCCAAGCTTAATGCCTTTAGAAAGCGCCATTTTTCCTTGTAATGGTTCTAGCTCACCAGCTAGAAGCTTGATAAGTGTTGATTTACCAGCGCCATTACGACCTAACAATCCAATACGCGAACCAGGAATTAAATTGAGTTTGATATCATTAAGAATGATTTTGTCACCATAACCTGCACTCACTTTTTCCATAGAAAGAAGGGGATTAGGTAAATTTTCAGGTTGGCGAAACTCAAAATGAAAAGGATTATCTAAATGTGCAGGTGCAACAAGCTCCATACGCTCTAGCATTTTTACACGACTTTGTGCTTGTTTGGCTTTTGTTGCTTTCGCTTTAAATCTATCAATAAAGCTTTGTAAATGAGCAATTTTAGCTTGTTGTCCTTCAAATAGTGCTTGTTGCTGTGCAAGTTTTGTTGCACGCTGAATTTCAAATGAAGAGTAGTTTCCTGAATATTCAAAAATCTTCTCTTGTTCGATATGTAAAATCTTACCCACAATAGGATCTAGAAAATCGCGGTCATGTGAAATCAAAATAAGTGTGCCTGAATAACTTTTTAACCATTTTTCAAGCCAAATGACAGCATCGAGATCTAAGTGGTTTGTTGGCTCATCAAGTAGCAATAAATCAGAACGGCAAATAAGCGCTTGTGCGAGGTTTAAACGCATTCTCCATCCACCAGAGAAAGATTTTACGGGTTCATCGAGTTGTTGTTGACTAAATCCTAATCCATTGAGTAATGTCGCTGCACGTGATTGGATAGACCATGCATTAATGGCATCTAATTGCCCATGAATAAGCGCAATGGCATGACCGTCATTACTATCATTTGCTTTTTGTAAACGACGTTCTAACTCGCGATATTCTCTATCACCATCAATAACGTAATCTATAGCGGGTATATCTAATGCAGGCGTTTCTTGGTTTACCCATGCCATAGCCCAAGTGCTTGGATAAGAAACATTACCTGCCTCTGCTTGAAGCTCGCCTTTTAATAAAGAAAGTAACGTGGTTTTACCACAGCCATTTTTACCCACAAGACCAATCTTTTGCCCAGGGTTAATTGTTGCATTGGCATTATCAAGTAATACCCTTACACCACGGCGGATTTGCAAAGAAGAAAAAACAATCATAAATATCGTCTATTAAGAGTATGTTAAATTAATATATAGAATAGGTTTTCGTAACAGTTGGTCACAATGCGTGCATGGTAACGGAAAAAACAGTTCCTGACACGCTTTGTAAGGAGGAATGATGCCAAATGCATCAAAAGTATTACTAGTGTATGTCCATCCTGAGCCGCGTCAATCTGTCGCTAATAAGGCGCTATTGAGTGCGGTTAAGGGCTTAGAGAATATTACTATCCATGATTTATATGCGACTTATCCTGACTTTTTTATTGATATACGACATGAACAATCGCTGTTGTGTCAGCACCAAGTGATTGTTTTTCAATTTCCATTGCAAACATATAGTTGCCCGGCTTTATTAAAAGAGTGGCAAGACAGAGTACTTACCCGTCCTTTTGCTAATAAATCTGAAAAAGCACAACTTAATGGCAAAGTATTTCGTTGTGTTATCACAACAGGTGAGCCTGAACATGCCTATCAACATAATGGAAAAAACCACTATACACTATCTGAATTATTACGACCTTTAGAGTTGATGGCGGAAATGTGCGGTATGCGTTGGTTATCTCCTATGATTATTTATTCGGCTAGACAACAAACAAAAATCACGCTCAATCATATTGGAGAAGCTTACGCAGATTGGTTAAGCGCACCTCTAGAAGGAGAGTCTCTCTGATGGAAGATAATTGGATGATTAAAGCGGTTCTCTTTTTTCTTTGTGCTGCTGTGATTATGGTTCCTATTGCACAACGCCTTAAAATTGGTGCTGTATTAGGTTATTTGATTGCAGGTATTGCTATTGGACCATGGGGATTAGGATTATTTAAAGATGTTGATGATATCTTACATTTTTCTGAGTTAGGCGTTGTTTTTCTGATGTTTCTCATTGGGTTGGAGTTAAATCCTGCGAAACTTTGGCAATTGAGACGTGCTATTTTTGGTGTCGGCTCGATGCAAGTCGTTTTTACAGCCTCTATTTTTACAGGACTTATTTTACTTTTAACCTCTTTTTCATGGCAGGCCGCAATTGTTGGGGGGTTAGGTATCGCGATGTCATCAACAGCAATGGCGTTGCAATTGATGAATGAAAAAGGAATGAATAATAACGAGGGTGGAAAATTAGGTTTTGCTGTTTTACTTTTTCAAGATATGGCGGTTATTCCTATTCTTGCTGTTATCCCACTACTTGCCGGTGAGACGGCAAGTAGCGATTGGTATCGTATTATATTAAAAATTGGAGCATTCGCAGCACTTCTGATTTGTGGTCGTTATTTATTACGTCCACTTTTTCGCTTAGTTGTGAAATCTGGTGTAAGAGAAGTCTTCACCGCTGCTGCGTTATTGGTCGTGCTTGGTGCTGCCATCTTTATGGAAACATTAGGTTTTTCTATGGCAATGGGGACATTTATAGCGGGTGTTTTATTAGCTGATTCAGAATATCGTCATGAATTAGAAATTTCGATTGAGCCATTTAAAGGATTATTGCTAGGACTTTTCTTTATCTCAGTCGGTATGTCATTAGATATTGGCATTTTATGGCAACACTTATTTCAGGTGCTTATTGGTGTTGTGATTCTAGTCTCAGTGAAAGGATTAGTGCTTTACAGCATTGCGCGTTTAGCAGGATTACGTTCATCAACACGTTTACAATTTTCAGCCGTCCTCAGCCAAGGTGGTGAGTTTGCATTTGTCGTCTTTTCTACGGCAATGACAATGAAAGTATTAGAAAGCCAACAGATGGCCTTGTTATTAGTGGTTGTCACTCTCTCAATGATGACAACGCCACTTGTGATGCAAATGACAGACGCGGTGTTATCACGTCGTTATAATGAGCCGGCAACAGATGAAGAGCAGTTTGTTGAAAACAACCATCCTGAAGTTATTCTTGTTGGCTTTGGTCGTATGGGACAAGTAGTTGGCCGCTTACTCATGGCAAATAAAATAAAGATCACAGTATTAGAGCATGATGTTGGTAGCTTAAGCACTATGCGTAAATACGGTTACAAAGTTTATTATGGTGATGCGACAGATTTAAATCTCTTAAGATCAGCAGGTGCAGAACATGCCAAAGCTATCGTGATTACGAGCAATGAAACTGAAGCAACAATGGAAATTGTGCAGTTATGTCAGCAACATTTTCCAGATTTACAAATTATTGCAAGAGCAAGAGGGCGTGTTGAAGCTCATGAATTATTAAAAGCAGGTGTTACACAGTTTAGTCGAGAAACTTTTTCAAGTGCTTTAGAACTAGGCCGAAAAACCCTTGTAGAATTAGGTATGCATCCTCATCAAGCTTATCGTGCACAACAGCATTTTCGTCGCTTAGACATGCAGTTACTGAGAAAATTGGTAGATGAATCACCAGATGAAGTCCCTAATATTTCGCGTGTAAAAGAATCGCGCCGAGAATTAGAAGAATTGTTTAACGAAGAAATTCGCCAAGAGCATCATCAGCCAGATGTTTGGGATGAAACGCTGACTGAGATTATTCCTGATGAAAATAGAGAAAAAAGATCCATTGATAAACAGGAGAATTGACCCCATGTCTGCAACTCGTAAACGTTTTATCGCCGGAGCTGTCTGTCCTCACTGTCAGGCTCAAGATACACTAAAAATGTGGCGAGAAGATAAAGTAGATATTGTGGAATGTGCACAATGTGGCCATCAACAGCGACAAACAGAGGGTGAGGTCAGTTCACTTGTTCGTAAAAATGAACAGGTCATCGGGATCTTTACACCACAATAATTGTAGGTTTTTTTGATTTAACCCGATACAGACGATCTATTTTTCGTTACAATCGGAAAAATTTTGCTCACGGGTATGTAGGAGATGTCATGAAAGTAGCAAACGACGTAGTAGTTAGTCTGGCTTATCAAGTAAGAACAGAAGATGGTGTTTTAGTTGATGAGTCTCCGGTAAGTGCACCGCTAGACTATCTACATGGCCGTGGTTCTTTAATCAGCGGTTTAGAAAATGCAATCACTGGGCGCGAAGCGGGTGAGAAATTTGATGTAGAAGTCGCGTCTGATGACGCTTACGGTCAATATGATGAAAACTTGGTTCAACGTGTACCAAAAGATGTTTTCGTTGGTGTTGATGAATTAGAAGTAGGTATGCGCTTCTTAGCTGATACAGATCAAGGCCCAGTACCAGTAGAAATTACAGGTATTGAAGGTGATGAAGTTATCGTTGATGGTAACCACATGTTAGCAGGCCAAAACCTGAAGTTTCATGTTGAAATCGTTGCAATTCGTGAAGCAACTGAAGAAGAGTTAGCTCATGGACATGTGCATGGTGAAGAAGATGAAGGCCATGAATGCTGTGGCGGTCATGGTCACTCTCATGAAGAAGAAAGCGGATGCTGCGGTGGCAGTGGTCATAACCACGGTGGTTGTGGTTGCCAGCACTAATCTTTATCAAAATATAGTAGAAAGGAGCGTAATTACGCTCCTTTTTTGTTATCGATATCGTCATAAATTTTGCTATTAATGCTATTGAATAGCTTAATAGTGAGGAGGCGGTGTTTCGTCTTCTGGTCTTGCGAGTAACGATGTTTGAGAGGCTTTTAGTCGCTCAGTGACAATTTTTAATGCTTCTTTAAAACGACTTATTTCAATTTGCTGTTGTGTGACCACCTGATTTAACTCTTCAATAGTTGCATCTTGGAAAGCAACTTTGCTTTCTAACTGTATGAGTAACTCTTCTATTTCTCTAATATCCATTATGATATTTCTCCTTGTTGGATGCCGTTTTTCGGCAAATATAATAGCCTAATGATAAAAATTTAATTTTATTTACTGATATATACACATGAAGACATAAATCTGGTTTGAGTTAAAAGACTATTTTGTTAATGTGATAACACGTAATGTTGACGAAAAATCCTAACATTAACTGTTAAGAGTGTCGGCAAATTTTTTTAATTCATAGAAATTGCTATTCGCGGATGAGATCTACACCGTAGTGGTAGCAAGAAGTAGTACAAAACGTCTTTGCTAAGATCTATTATGATCGTTTGTAAAACGTAGCGACTTACTAACCTATATTGGAGAATGGAATGAAATCTTTATTAAAAACGACGTTGCTGGCAACAAGTTTAGCATTTGCATTCAGTGCGCCACATGCGCTGGCTGAAGAAAACGCTAAAGTGCCAACATTAAACAGTGCGTTTAAAACTCAGGATGATCAAAATGCATATGCGTTAGGTGCGTCTATGGGTCGCTACATGGAAGCAGCTTTACAAGAGCAAAAAAATATTGGTATCGATTTAGACTCTAAACAACTGTTATCAGGTGTTCAGGATGCTTTCAATGGTAAATCTAAATTATCTGATAGTGAAATTGAACTGACATTAGCTGCTTTTGAAGATACTGTTCGCACTGCAGCGACAGCTAAAATGGAAAAAGAAGCAGGCGAAAACAAAGCTGCGGGTGATAAATTCCGTACTCAATTCGCATCTGAAAAAGGTGTCGTAAAAACAAAATCTGGCCTACTTTATTTAGTTGAATCAGCAGGTAAAGGTAAAACGCCAACAGATACCGATCGCGTAACAGTCAATTACAAAGGTATGCTGATTGACGGTAAACAATTCGATAGCTCTTATGATCGTAAAGAGCCTTTAACTATCAGCCTGAAAAGTGTCATTCCAGGCTGGACTGAAGGTCTGAAATACATCAAAGAAGGTGGCAAAATTAAGTTAGTTATTCCACCAGAATTAGGTTATGGCCCACGTGCAACTAGCGGTATTCCTGCTAACTCTACCCTGGTCTTTGAAATCGAATTATTAAATGTTGAAAAAGATAAATAATAATTAGGTTAAACCAAATTTTAAAATGCTGGGTTTTCATACCCAGCATTTTTTTGCGCTTAATTCAGGGTTATTTTTTTATAATAATATTTTTTTAGACGTGACAAACTTTGCTATCTATTCGCTAGAAAGGGTCATTAACGAAGCGAATACCATTACTAATATCAAAATATAAAGAAAAAAACGAAAAAGCGTGAGCTATCACAAAGCTCTTATTCTAAGTTACTTGACGTAGATCCTTTGACGATCTAACTTCTGAATGTTTTCACTCTATTTTTATTTTTGAATAATTTAATATTGAATTGATCTATAGGGATGGATCATTATAAAAATAGAGTATTAACTTATTATCATAATTAAAGCCGTTAAGGATTACATAATCAATGTCTAGCCCGCTATTTCATGGTGACAGTAATGAGTTTGAAAAATTAGATAGCCGACCTTTTACTCAAACTGATCACGAAATTTTAAAATCTTATGAAGCCGCCGTTGATGGCTTAGCAATGTTAATTGGCCATCACTGTGAAATTGTTTTGCACTCTCTGGAAGATTTGAAATGTTCAGCGGTGAAAATCGCTAATGGAGAACATACAGGCCGTAAAATTGGCTCTCCTATTACCGATTTAGCATTACAAATGTTACATGATATTACAGATGAAGATTCAAGTTTTTCAAAAGCTTACTTTACGCGAGCAAAAAGTGGTGCATTAATGAAATCCATTACGATTGCAATCCGCAATCGTGAGCGTCGAGTGATAGGTTTACTGTGTATTAATATGAATCTTGATGTGCCATTTTCTGAAATAATTAAAACCTTTATTCCAGAAGAGACACATGAAGTTGCTTCTGATGTTAACTTCGCTTCTTCTGTTGATGACTTAGTCGCTCAAACGCTAGAATTTACAATTGAAGAAGTCAATAATGATCGTGAAGTTGCTAATAATTCAAAAAATAAACAAGTGGTATTGAATCTTTATGAGAAAGGTATTTTTGATATCAAAGATGCCATCAACCAAGTTGCTGATAGATTGAATATCTCAAAACATACGGTATACCTCTATATTCGCCAATTTAAGAATGGAGAATAAACAGGCAATGAGTTCTTTGACGTATTGCTTGATTGTAACAGGACCACAATATGGTACTGAACAAGCGTCAAGTGCCTATTTGTTTGCAAATGCCTTGATTGAAAAAGGTCACCATATTGCTCAAATTTTCTTTTATCGCGATGGTGTGGCGAATGCCAATAAATTAACCACACCTGCAAGTGATGAATTTGATTTGTCTAGTGCCTGGGTTTCATTTGCTGAAAAACACAATATTCCTTTACAAGTGTGTGTGGCCGCAGCGCTGCGTCGTGGAGTGATTGATGTACAACAGGCAAAAGAACAAGGAAAAGAAACATCTAATATGGCATCAATATTTGAGCTTAGTGGGTTAGGGACTCTGGCGGAAACCTTGTTAACTTGCTCTAGAGTGGTGCAATTTTAATGAAGAAAATGAATTCGATAGCATTTCTTTTTACGCAAGCACCGCATGGCAATAGTGCAGGGCGCGAAGGTTTAGATGCTTTGTTGGCAACCTCCGCATTAACGGAAGATATTGGTGTTTTTTTCTTATCTGATGGTGTTTTTCAGTTAATCGATAATCAGCAACCTAACGTCATTTTGTCACGCCATCATGCAGCAACATTTAAAGTACTCCCCTTGTATGATGTGACAAACGTCTATATATCACAAGAAGACATCATTCATCGTGGTTTATCCTCTGACACGTCTTTTGTTTTGGATGCACAAGTGATATCTCGTCAAGACATTGCTCAGAAACTGAGTGAATATCAAGTGATACTGCGTTTTTGATACTCAGTTAGGAAGGATAACAGTTATGTTGTATACTTACGCCGCCTCTGTTTATCAAAGTGATTTAGAGGCGTTTCTATCTTTATTAACAAAAAACGATGAAGTTCTGTTAATTCAAGATGGTGTACTTGCAGTGCTTAAAGATAATCATTTGCTTAAATATTGTCTTGAGCAACAAATCCCAATTTATGCGTTAATTGATGATGTTTTAGCACGAGGCTTAAAAGATCAAGTTTTTCACACTATTAAACTCATCGATTATGGTGATTTTGTCGATTTAACGGTAAAACACCCCCAACAAATTCATTGGGGAGCGTAGAATTGCTGTATAATTCTTGACACATGAGCTCGTCAGCAATAAAATTCTGCGTCCTCATGTTTTGTCTTGGTGACAAGACAGAGTTCAAATCCGTGTTTACGAAGCAAAAACCAGGAGCTTTTTTTAAATGGCAACGATTAATCAGCTGGTGCGCAAATCTCGTAGCTCGAAAGTTGTTAAAAGCAACGTTCCAGCTCTGGAAGCTTGCCCGCAAAAACGTGGTGTATGTACTCGTGTATATACAACCACTCCTAAGAAACCAAACTCAGCACTGCGTAAAGTATGCCGTGTTCGTTTGACTAATGGTTACGAAGTTTCTTCCTACATCGGTGGTGAAGGCCACAACTTGCAGGAACACTCCGTTATCCTTATCCGTGGTGGTCGTGTTAAAGACTTACCAGGTGTGCGTTACCACACTGTTCGCGGTGCACTGGACTGTTCTGGTGTTAAAGACCGTAAACAAGGTCGCTCTAAGTACGGTGTGAAGAAGCCAAAGGCTTAATGGTTCTCCGTTAAGTAAGGCCAAACATTTTTTCACTATTAATGTCAAAATAAACTCATTGAGTTTTGGACAACCCTGAATTTTAAACGGAGTATTTCCATGCCACGTCGTCGTGTAATTGGTCAACGTAAAATTCTGCCAGATCCTAAGTTCGGATCAGAACTGCTGGCCAAATTTGTTAACATTCTGATGGTAGATGGTAAAAAATCTACAGCGGAATCTATCGTATATAATGCGCTTGAGACCCTGGCTCAGCGTTCAGGCAAAACTGAACTGGAAGCGTTCGAAATCGCATTAGATAACGTACGCCCAACTGTGGAAGTTAAATCCCGCCGTGTTGGTGGTTCAACTTACCAAGTTCCAGTTGAAGTACGCCCAGTTCGTCGTAATGCATTAGCAATGCGTTGGATTGTTGAAGCTGCTCGTAAACGCGGTGATAAATCCATGGCTCTTCGCCTGGCAAATGAATTATCTGATGCGGCTGAAAACAAAGGCGCTGCTGTTAAGAAACGTGAAGACGTTCACCGTATGGCAGATGCAAACAAGGCGTTCGCTCACTATCGTTGGTAATATCCGCGGTTTTGCAGCAACTCTTTTCAGGACAGCTATGCTGTCCTTTACCTGAATTGAACGCCCACGAGAGAGGAAAAAATGGCTCGTCAAACCCCCATAGCACGCTATCGTAATATCGGTATCAGTGCGCACATCGATGCCGGTAAAACCACTACAAGTGAACGTATTCTGTTTTATACCGGTGTAAACCATAAAATTGGTGAAACCCACGAAGGTTCAGCAACAATGGACTGGATGGAGCAGGAGCAGGAACGTGGTATTACTATCACATCTGCAGCGACTACTGCATTCTGGTCTGGTATGGCTAAACAGTTTGAGCCTCACCGTGTAAACATCATCGACACCCCAGGTCACGTTGACTTCACAATCGAAGTAGAACGTTCTATGCGTGTTCTTGATGGCGCGGTTATGGTTTACTGTGCAGTTGGTGGTGTTCAGCCTCAGTCAGAAACAGTATGGCGCCAGGCTAACAAATATCATGTACCACGTATCGCGTTCGTTAATAAAATGGACCGTATGGGTGCAAACTTCCTACGTGTTGTTGAACAAATCAAAACACGTCTGGCAGCAACTCCAGTTCCACTGCAAATTCCAGTAGGTGCTGAAGAACATTTCACCGGTGTTGTTGACTTAGTAAAAATGAAAGCAATCCGTTGGAATGAAGAAGACCAAGGTGTAACTTTCGAATACGAAGACATTCCTGCAGATCTACAAGATTTAGCAGAAGAATGGCACAACTTCCTGGTTGAATCTGCTGCAGAAGCATCAGAAGAACTGATGGACAAATATCTGGGCGGTGAAGAACTGACAGAAGCTGAAATTAAAGCAGCTCTGCGTAAACGCGTTCTAGATAACGAAATTATTCTGGTTACCTGTGGTTCTGCATTTAAGAACAAAGGTGTTCAGGCTATGCTGGATGCGGTTATTGAATACCTGCCAGCACCAACAGATGTACCTGCGATTAAAGGTCTTTTACCAGATGGTAAAGATACTCCAGCAGAACGTCATTCAAGCGATGAAGAGCCATTCTCTGCACTGGCATTCAAAATCGCAACTGACCCATTTGTTGGTAACTTAACCTTCTTCCGTGTTTACTCTGGTGTAATTAACTCAGGTGACACAGTACTGAACCCGGTTAAAGACAGAAAAGAACGTTTTGGCCGTATCGTTCAGATGCACGCTAACAAGCGTGAAGAAATTAAAGAAGTTCGCGCGGGCGACATCGCAGCGGCAATTGGTCTGAAAGACGTTACTACAGGTGATACTTTATGTGCGATTGATGCACCAATCATCTTAGAACGTATGGAATTCCCAGATCCAGTAATCTCGGTTGCTATCGAACCTAAGACTAAAGCTGACCAAGAAAAAATGGGTATCGCTCTGAACCGTCTGGCTCAAGAGGATCCATCTTTCCGCGTATCAAGTGATGAAGAAACTGGACAGACTATCATCGCTGGTATGGGTGAGTTGCACTTAGACGTATTAGTAGACCGTATGCGTCGTGAATTTAAAGTTGAAGCGAACGTAGGTAAACCACAGGTTGCTTACCGTGAAACTATTCGCGAAGAAATTACTGACGTTGAAGGTAAGCATGCGAAACAATCTGGTGGTCGTGGTCAGTATGGTCATGTTGTTATCGACCTTATTCCATTACCAGCAGGTGGTGAAGAGAACTATGTGTTTGTCAACGATATCGTTGGTGGTGTAATTCCTAAAGAATTCATCCCAGCAGTTGACAAAGGTATCCAAGAACAGCTGAAATCAGGTCCTTTAGCCGGTTACCCTGTTGTTGATATCAAAGCTCGTCTACACTTCGGTTCTTACCATGATGTTGACTCCTCAGAGATCGCGTTTAAAATTGCTGCATCTATGGCCTTTAAAGATGGCTTCATGAAAGCAAAACCGATTCTGTTAGAGCCAATCATGAAAGTTGAGATTGAAACGCCAGAAGATTACATGGGCGACGTTATCGGTGACTTAAACCGTCGTCGTGGTATGGTTGAAGGTATGGACGATTTACCTACTGGTAAGATCATCCGTGCTCAAGTACCACTGGCTGAAATGTTCGGTTATGCAACTGACCTGCGTTCACAAACTCAGGGTCGTGCTTCTTACTCTATGGAGTTCTTGAAGTACAACGAAGCGCCTAGCAACGTCGCTCAGGCTATTATCGAAGCTCGTAAAGCGAAATAAGATCCTTTCGAGTTCAATTTAGTTTACGCTCCTTCTATAAGAGGGAGCGATATTAAGGAATATAGTCG
>NZ_LXEN01000064.1 GCF_001654855.1 Proteus myxofaciens ATCC 19692 | reverse complement strand
ATGCGTTGTAAAAAAAAGAACTTATCTCATCACTAGTTTTAATGGAATTATTGGTGAGATAGGCTCTGATACAACGAATAGACTCCAGTATCTTGCAGATACGAATGTCATAGAGATATGACACTGTGTCAGATGCAATCATAGTTGATTTATTTATGGTTAGTCTGATTTGTTTTGCTCTTGCGAGGCAATCTGGCTATTTATTTACATCATAGTAACAGGTTAATTTATGAGTGCGAATAGCGGGGCTCAAGATAGCAAACGTGGTGGTAATATCGCTAAATGGATTATTACCATCCTATTGCTGGTAGTAGCGGTTGGCGGTAACTATATTTACCGTGATTTTAACCTTGCGTTACGAGCTTTAGCTGTCGTTGCTTTGTTCGTGGCCGCAGGTGGTATAGCTTTGTGGACAACACAAGGCAAAGCAACATTAGCGTTTGCTCGCGAAGCACGTATTGAAATGCGTAAAGTAGTATGGCCAACACGTCAAGAAACATTGCAGACAACGCTGATTGTTGCTGCTGTGACGGCTATTGTGTCATTAGTTCTCTGGGGACTGGATGGCATTCTGGTTCGTTTAGTTTCATTTATTACTGGCCTGTGAGGTGTCTATGACTGATTCTCCAAAAAAACGCTGGTATGTTATTCAAGCCTTTTCTGGCTTTGAAGGCCGTGTTGCACAGTCTTTACGTGAACATATCAAATTAAACGAAATGGAAGATTCATTCGGCGAAGTTATGGTCCCAACTGAAGAAGTTGTTGAGATCCGTAGTGGACAGCGCCGTAAAAGTGAACGCAAATTTTTCCCAGGTTATGTTCTTGTTCAAATGATTATGAATGATGCAACATGGCACCTTGTTCGTAATGTACCAAGAGTAATGGGATTTATTGGTGGCACATCAGATCGTCCAGCACCAATTAGTGATAAAGAAGTTGATGCGATCATGAATCGCCTACAACAAGTTGGTGATAAACCTCGTCCTAAAACACTATTTGAGCCAGGTGAAATGGTTCGCGTTAGCGATGGTCCATTTGCTGACTTTAATGGTGTGGTTGAAGAAGTTGACTACGAAAAAAGTCGCCTAAAAGTCTCTGTTTCAATCTTTGGTCGTGCAACACCTGTTGAATTAGACTTTAGTCAGGTTGAAAAAGGTTAAGTCTTTTTGCCTTGCAAAAGGCAAAAAATTTATCTACAATTTTCGACCTTTCGTTTTGAGTTGTTTTGCCCTATGGTGAGACAAAGTAAAATCGGGGAGCCCTAGCCGGGCGATATACCCAAATTGAGGAATTAATTAATGGCTAAGAAAGTTCAAGCCTATATCAAACTGCAAGTTGCAGCAGGTATGGCTAATCCAAGTCCACCAGTTGGTCCAGCTCTGGGTCAGCAAGGTGTTAACATTATGGAATTCTGTAAAGCATTTAACGCTAAAACTGAAAGCGTTGAAAAAGGTTTACCAATTCCTGTTGTTATTACAGTTTACGCAGACCGTTCTTTCACTTTCGTAACCAAAACGCCTCCAGCAGCAATCCTGCTGAAAAAAGCGGCTGGTGTGAAATCAGGTTCTGGCAAGCCGAACAAAGATAAAGTAGGTAAAGTAACTACTGCTCAAGTTCGTGAAATTGCAGAAACAAAAGCTGCGGATCTGACTGGTGCTGACGTTGAAGCTATGATGCGTTCAATCGAAGGTACTGCTCGTTCCATGGGCCTGGTAGTGGAGGATTAATCTGATGGCTAAACTAACCAAGCGCATGCGCAATATCCGTGAAAAAGTAGAAGTCACGAAACAGTACGAAATCGCTGAAGCTGTTGCTTTACTGAAAGAATTAGCAACTGCTAAATTCGTTGAAAGTGTTGATGTTGCTGTAAACTTAGGCATCGATGCTCGTAAATCAGACCAAAACGTTCGTGGTGCTACTGTACTTCCACACGGTACTGGCCGTTCAGTTCGCGTTGCTGTATTCGCACAAGGTGCAAATGCAGAAGCGGCTAAAGAAGCTGGCGCAGAATTAGTGGGTATGGATGACTTAGCTGCTAAAGTTAAAGCTGGCGAAATGGACTTTGACGTTGTAATCGCATCTCCAGATGCAATGCGCGTTGTAGGTCAATTAGGTCAAATCCTTGGTCCACGTGGCTTAATGCCAAACCCGAAAGTGGGTACTGTAACGCCTAACGTTGCTGAAGCTGTTAAAAATGCTAAAGCAGGTCAGATTCGTTACCGTAATGATAAAAATGGTATTATCCATTCTACTATCGGTAAAGTTGATTTCAACGAAGCTCAGTTGAAAGAAAACTTAGAAGCTCTGCTGGTTGCTCTGAAAAAAGCAAAACCATCTGCAGCGAAAGGCGTTTATATCAAGAAAGTAAGCCTGTCTACCACTATGGGTGCGGGTGTTGCTATTGATCAGGGTAGCCTGAACGCAACAGTTTAATCTTAGATTAGACTATAAGTCATAAAAGACTTTACCTTGGCGTCAAATTTGTATAGAATTTGACGCCTTGAGTTTAGCTATGTTGAATTTTATACAAATTAACATAACTAAATTCACGAATTTCGGTTGGAGTCTGGCCTATCCAGACCCCGTCCAAGACCGCAGGTGTAAGTAATTACTTAATTTTCCTGCGTAGACGGTGAGAGAACCAAAAAGAATTTTATATTCTGGAGTCTGCTCACCGTGTTTTAGCGCTTATTTCCATTGTGGTAATAAGTGATGTGAGTCCCGAGTATTTACTCGGTTAATCCAGGAGCAAGAAGCTAATGGCACTAAATCTTCAAGACAAACAAGCGATTGTTGCTGAAGTCAGCGAAGTTGCCAAAGGTGCGCTTTCTGCAGTTGTTGCCGATTCACGTGGTGTAACTGTAGATAAAATGACTGATCTGCGTAAAGCATGTCGTGAAGCAGGTGTTACTGTACGTGTAGTACGTAATACTCTTTTACGTCGCGCTGTTGAAGGTACTTCTTACGAAGTGCTGAAAGACGTTTTTGTCGGTCCAACCTTGATTGCTTTCTCTTTCGAACATCCGGGCGCTGCTGCTCGTCTGTTCAAAGATTTCGCGAAAGCGAACCCAGCATTCGAGATTAAAGCGGCTGCCTTTGAAGGTGAGTTTATCCCAGGTTCAAACATTGATCGTCTGGCTACACTCCCAACTTACGAAGAAGCAATCGCACGCCTGATGTCAACCATGAAAGAAGCCGCTGCCGGCAAACTGGTTCGTACTCTGGCTGCACTGCGCGATCAGAAAGAAGCTGCTTAATAGCCTATTTCCTTCGTTGCTTTACTACGTATAAACTTTTTCTGAATTTTAGGAACACTTGTTATGTCTATCTCTAAAGACGATATTTTAAATGCAGTTGCTGAAATGTCTGTAATGGACGTTGTTGAACTGATCTCTATGATGGAAGAAAAATTCGGTGTATCTGCTGCTGCAGCTGTTGCTGTTGCTGCGGGTCCAGCAGAAGCTGCTGAAGAAAAAACTGAATTCGATGTTATCCTGAAAGGCATCGGTGGCAACAAAGTTGCTGTAATCAAAGCAGTACGTGGCGCAACTGGTCTTGGCCTGAAAGAAGCTAAAGACTTAGTTGAATCTGCACCAGCTGCACTGAAAGAAGGCATCAGCAAAGATGACGCTGAAGCACTGAAAAAAGCTCTGGAAGAAGCAGGCGCTGAGGTTGAAGTTAAGTAATTCAACTTCCCAGAGAACAGCCTTATAGGCTGATGGCTGGTGATTATTTGGTCACCAGCCTTTTTGCGCTGTAAGGTAAGAGTAGCTTTTTCACACTTTTTGGCTTCCTCTTTACCTCAATATTTTTTGCTATTGACGACTTAATATACTGCGTTACTGACTACGATCCACGTTATTCCAAAAGCTCGGTAGTTTGTTGAATGCAATGAAATGATTTAAGAGTAATAGCAATAAGTATTATGGAAAATTAAATTTTCCTACCTACAAAAAATAGTGTTAGCAGAATGTCGTGTCTCTCTTAACATCATTAAGAGCAGGCAGAGTGGGTCACTTTTCAGCGAGCTGAGGAACCCTATGGTTTACTCCTATACCGAGAAAAAACGTATTCGTAAGGATTTTGGTAAACGTCCACAAGTTTTGGATGTTCCCTATCTCCTTTCTATCCAACTTGACTCGTTCCAGAAGTTTATCGAGCAAGATCCTGATGGTCAAAATGGTCTGGAAGCGGCTTTCCGTTCCGTTTTTCCAATCCAAAGCTACAGTGGTAATGCTGAATTACAGTATGTCAGCTACCGCTTAGGCGAACCTGTCTTTGATGTTAAAGAATGTCAAATTCGTGGTGTAACATACTCAGCACCTTTACGTGTTAAACTGCGTCTTGTCATCTACGAACGTGAAGCCCCTGAAGGCACCGTTAAAGATATCAAAGAACAAGAAGTCTATATGGGTGAAATCCCATTAATGACCGATAACGGTACCTTTGTAATCAATGGTACAGAACGTGTTATCGTTTCACAGTTACACCGTAGCCCTGGTGTGTTCTTTGATAGTGACAAAGGTAAAACGCACTCTTCCGGTAAGGTTCTTTATAACGCACGTATTATCCCTTATCGTGGCTCATGGTTAGACTTCGAATTTGACCCTAAAGATAATCTATTTGTTCGTATTGACCGTCGCCGTAAATTACCAGCGACTATCATTTTACGTGCAATGAACTACAGCACCGAAGACATTCTGAATCTGTTCTTCGATAAAACAACGTTTGAAATCAGCAACAATAAACTGATGATGACGTTAGTGCCAGAGCGTTTACGTGGCGAAACAGCTTCATTTGATATTGAAGCTAACGGCAAAGTTTATGTCGAAAAAGGCCGTCGTATTACTGCTCGTCATATTCGTCAATTAGAGAAAGAGCAAGTAGACCGCATTGAAGTACCTGTTGAATATATTGCAGGTAAAGTGGTAGCTCGTGACTATATCGATGAAGCAACAGGCGAATTGATTTGTGCTGCTAACATGGAAATCTCTTTAGATGTGTTAGCACGTTTAAGTCAAGCTGGTCACAAAACGATTGAAACTCTGTTTACAAACGATTTAGACCACGGTGCATATATTTCTGAAACTGTACGTGTCGATCCTACAAATGATCGTTTAAGCGCGTTAGTTGAAATTTATCGCATGATGCGTCCTGGTGAACCACCTACACGCGAAGCTGCAGAAAACTTATTTGAGAACTTATTCTTCTCTGAAGATCGTTATGATCTTTCTGCTGTGGGTCGTATGAAGTTCAACCGTTCTTTAGGACGTGACGAAATCGAAGGTTCTGGCATCCTGAGCCAAGAAGATATCATTGAAGTGATGAAAAAACTGATTGATATCCGTAATGGTAAAGGTGAAGTGGATGATATCGACCACTTAGGTAACCGTCGTATTCGTTCAGTTGGCGAAATGGCAGAAAACCAATTCCGTGTTGGTTTAGTTCGTGTTGAGCGTGCTGTTAAAGAGCGTCTTTCTTTAGGCGATCTTGATGCATTAATGCCACAAGATATGATCAACGCTAAACCGATTTCTGCTGCTGTCAAAGAATTCTTTGGCTCAAGCCAGTTATCTCAGTTTATGGATCAGAATAACCCACTATCAGAAATTACACATAAACGTCGTATTTCTGCATTAGGTCCTGGTGGTCTGACTCGTGAACGCGCAGGCTTTGAAGTGCGAGATGTACACCCAACTCACTACGGTCGTGTATGTCCAATCGAAACGCCTGAAGGTCCAAACATCGGTCTTATCAACTCATTATCTGTTTATGCGCAGACTAATGAATACGGATTCCTTGAAACTCCTTACCGTGTTGTAGAAAACAATGCTGTAACAGATGAGATTCACTATCTGTCTGCAATTGAAGAAGGTAACTTCATCATTGCTCAGGCTAACTCCGTATTAGACGATGATAATCATTTCGTTGAAGAATTAGTTACTTGCCGTCATAAAGGCGAGTCAAGTTTATTTAGTCGTGACCAAGTTCAGTACATGGACGTTTCAACTCAACAGGTTGTTTCTGTCGGTGCTTCACTGATCCCATTCCTTGAACACGATGATGCCAACCGTGCATTGATGGGTGCAAACATGCAACGTCAGGCTGTTCCTACACTTCGTGGTGATAAACCACTCGTAGGTACAGGTATGGAACGTGCTGTTGCGGTTGACTCCGGTGTTACTGCGGTTGCTAAACGTGGTGGTACTGTTCAGTATGTTGATGCTTCTCGTATCGTTATCAAAGTTAACGAAGAAGAGACTTATGCTGGTGAAGCTGGCATCGATATCTATAGCTTAACGAAATATACACGTTCTAACCAAAATACATGTATTAACCAAACACCTTGTGTTTCTTTAGGTGAACCCGTTGAACGCGGAGACGTGCTAGCTGATGGTCCATCTACAGACCTTGGTGAATTAGCATTAGGTCAAAACATGCGCGTGGCATTCATGCCATGGAATGGTTATAACTACGAGGACTCCATCCTTGTATCTGAGCGTGTTGTTCAAGAAGATCGTTTCACTACTATCCATATTCAAGAACTGGCTTGTGTCTCTCGTGATACTAAGTTAGGGCCTGAAGAAATAACAGCTGATATCCCGAACGTGGGTGAAGCAGCGTTATCTAAACTGGATGAGTCAGGTATCGTTTATATCGGTGCTGAAGTGAAAGGTGGTGATATTCTGGTTGGTAAAGTAACACCTAAAGGTGAAACTCAGCTAACACCAGAAGAGAAACTACTACGCGCTATCTTTGGTGAAAAAGCATCTGATGTAAAAGACTCTTCACTGCGAGTTCCTAACGGTGTATCTGGTACAGTTATTGATGTACAAGTCTTCACTCGTGATGGTGTAGAGAAAGATAAACGTGCATTAGAAATCGAAGAATCGCAATTACGTGAAGTTAAGAAAGACTTAACTGAAGAATTACGTATCTTTGAAGCAGGTTTATTTGCTCGTATCCGTGGTGTATTAATTGCCGGCGGCATTGAAGCTGAAAAATTAGATAAATTACCACGTGAGCGTTGGTTAGAACTGGGTATTGCGGATGAAGAGAAGCAAAACCAGTTAGAACAGCTAGCAGAGCAGTATGACGAACTGAAAGCTGAATTCGCGAAGAAACTGGAAGCTAAACGTCGTAAAATCACTCAAGGTGATGATTTAGCACCAGGTGTGCTGAAAATCGTTAAGGTTTATCTGGCTGTTAAACGTCAGATCCAACCGGGTGATAAAATGGCGGGTCGTCATGGTAATAAGGGTGTTATCTCTAAGATTAACCCAATTGAAGACATGCCATACGATGAAAACGGTAACCCAGTTGACCTCGTACTGAACCCACTTGGTGTTCCATCACGTATGAACATCGGTCAGATCCTAGAAACACACTTAGGTATGGCAGCTAAAGGTATCGGTGATAAGATCAACGCGATGCTGAAACAGCAACAAGAAGTGGCTAAGTTACGCGAATTTATCCAGAAAGCTTACGATCTGGGTATGGCACCACGTCAAAAAGTTGATTTGGACACCTTCAGTGATGAAGAAGTGTTACGTCTGGCTGAGAACCTGAAAAAAGGTATGCCAACCGCAACACCAGTGTTCGATGGTGCAGAAGAAATGGAAATTAAAGAGATGCTGAAACTTGCAGATCTTCCAACTTCTGGTCAAATCACGCTTTTCGATGGCCGTACTGGTGAACAATTTGAGCGTCCTGTAACCGTTGGTTACATGTACATGCTGAAACTGAACCACTTAGTTGATGACAAGATGCACGCCCGTTCTACAGGTTCGTACAGCTTGGTTACTCAGCAACCTCTTGGTGGTAAAGCACAGTTTGGTGGACAGCGTTTCGGGGGGATGGAAGTGTGGGCACTGGAAGCATATGGTGCTGCTTATACTCTTCAAGAAATGCTTACTGTTAAGTCTGATGACGTTAATGGTCGTACCAAAATGTACAAAAACATCGTTGATGGTAATCATCAGATGGAACCAGGAATGCCAGAATCGTTCAACGTATTGTTGAAAGAAATCCGCTCACTGGGTATTAACATCGAGTTGGAAGACGAATAACGGATTCCAATAATAGACTGCCAGAAATGGCAGTCTATGAAACAGTGACTACACTGGTTTAAAGGGGTGAATGACAGGGGTCATTCACCTGGCAGGTCTAACTCCGACAGGAGCCATTTCGTGAAAGACTTATTAAAGTTTCTGAAAGCGCAAACCAAGACCGAAGAGTTTGATGCTATCAAAATTGCTCTGGCGTCACCTGACATGATTCGTTCATGGTCATTTGGTGAAGTGAAAAAGCCAGAAACAATTAACTACCGTACGTTCAAACCTGAGCGTGACGGTCTTTTCTGTGCCCGTATTTTCGGACCAGTAAAAGATTACGAATGCTTGTGTGGTAAATACAAGCGTTTAAAACACCGTGGTGTTATCTGTGAGAAGTGTGGCGTTGAAGTGACACAAACTAAAGTTCGTCGTGAACGTATGGGTCACATCGAATTAGCTTCTCCAGTTGCTCACATTTGGTTCTTGAAATCACTGCCGTCCCGTATCGGTTTGCTGCTGGATATGCCACTGCGCGATATTGAACGTGTATTATATTTCGAATCTTACGTTGTTGTTGAAGGCGGAATGACAAGCCTTGAGCGTGGACAAATCTTAACAGAAGAGCAATACCTCGACGCATTAGAAGAGTTCGGTGACGAATTCGATGCGAAGATGGGTGCAGAAGCTGTTCAGAACTTGTTACAGAGCATGGATCTGGAACAAGAATGTGAAACGCTACGTGAAGAGTTAAACGAAACTAACTCTGAAACTAAACGTAAGAAACTGACTAAGCGTATCAAGTTACTTGAAGCATTCATGTTATCAGGCAATAAACCTGAATGGATGATCTTAACTGTACTGCCTGTGTTACCACCAGACTTACGTCCATTGGTTCCACTTGATGGCGGTCGTTTTGCGACTTCTGACTTGAACGATTTATATCGTCGTGTGATTAACCGTAACAACCGTTTAAAACGTCTGCTTGATTTAGCAGCACCAGACATTATCGTACGTAACGAAAAACGTATGTTACAAGAGTCTGTTGATGCGTTATTAGATAACGGTCGTCGTGGTCGTGCGATTACAGGTTCAAACAAACGTCCTCTGAAATCTTTGGCAGATATGATCAAAGGTAAACAAGGTCGTTTCCGTCAAAACCTGTTAGGTAAACGTGTTGACTATTCTGGTCGTTCTGTAATTACCGTTGGTCCATACCTGCGTCTGCATCAGTGTGGTCTACCGAAGAAAATGGCTCTTGAGTTATTCAAACCATTTATTTACGGAAAACTGGAAACTCGTGGTTTAGCGACAACAATTAAAGCCGCTAAAAAAATGGTTGAGCGTGAAGAAGCGGTTGTTTGGGATATCTTAGATGAAGTTATCCGTGAACACCCAGTCATGTTAAACCGTGCACCAACACTTCACCGTTTAGGTATTCAGGCATTTGAACCTATCCTTATCGAAGGTAAAGCTATTCAGTTACACCCACTCGTTTGTGCGGCATATAACGCCGACTTCGATGGTGACCAAATGGCGGTTCACGTACCATTGACATTAGAAGCACAGCTAGAAGCGCGTGCGTTGATGATGTCAACGAATAATATTCTGTCTCCAGCAAGTGGTGACCCAATTATCGTTCCTTCACAGGACGTTGTATTAGGTCTTTATTACATGACTCGTGACTGCATCAATGCCAAAGGTGAAGGCATGGTGCTGAGCGGCCCTAAAGAAGCAGAACGCGTATATCGCGCAGGTCTGGCTTCATTACACGCTCGAGTTAAAGTCCGTATCACTGAAGAAGTTAAAGATGGTGAAGGTAATGTCACCACGCAAACTAGCTTAAGAGACACAACTGTTGGTCGTGCTATTTTATGGATGATCGTACCAAAAGGCTTACCTTATGATTTGGTTAATCAGCCTTTAGGTAAAAAAGCAATCTCTAAAATGCTCAATACGTGTTATCGCGTATTAGGTTTAAAACCAACAGTTATTTTTGCTGACCAAATCATGTATACCGGTTTTGCTTACGCTGCACGTTCAGGTGCTTCTGTTGGTATCGATGATATGGTTATCCCAGCGAAAAAAGCGGAAATTATTGCTGAGGCTGAAGCGGAAGTTGCAGAAATTCAAGAGCAATTCCAATCTGGTCTGGTTACGGCTGGTGAACGTTATAATAAAGTCATCGATATTTGGGCAGCGGCCAATGAGCGTGTTGCTAAAGCGATGATGGAAAATCTGTCTACAGAAACTGTCATTAACCGTGATGGCGAAGAAGAACAGCAAGTTTCGTTCAATAGTATCTTTATGATGGCTGACTCTGGTGCTCGTGGTTCTGCAGCTCAGATTCGTCAGTTAGCCGGTATGCGTGGTCTGATGGCTAAGCCAGATGGCTCAATCATCGAGACACCCATTACAGCGAACTTCCGTGAAGGTTTGAACGTACTTCAGTACTTCATCTCAACTCACGGTGCTCGTAAAGGTCTTGCGGATACAGCACTGAAAACAGCTAACTCCGGTTACTTGACTCGTCGTCTTGTTGACGTTGCTCAAGACTTAGTCGTAACAGAAAGCGACTGTGGCACAACCGAAGGTGTAATGATGACTCCGGTTATCGAAGGTGGTGATGTTAAAGAACCACTGCGTGAACGTGTATTAGGACGTGTAACGGCAGAAGATATTCTGAAGCCAGGCACTGCTGATATTCTTGTTCCACGTAATACACTGTTAAATGAAAAACTGTGTGATGTATTAGAAGAAAACTCAGTTGATAGCGTTAAAGTTCGTTCAGTTGTAACCTGTAACACAGACTTTGGTGTGTGTGCTAAATGTTATGGTCGTGACCTTGCTCGTGGTCATATTATTAACAAAGGTGAAGCTATCGGTGTTATCGCGGCACAGTCAATCGGTGAACCAGGTACACAGTTAACGATGCGTACGTTCCACATCGGTGGTGCGGCATCTCGTGCGGCAGCTGAATCCAGTATTCAGGTACGTAACAAAGGTACTATCAAGCTGTTTAATGCGAAATTTATCACCAATACTGCGGGTAAATTAGTTATCACTTCTCGTAATACAGAATTACGTCTAATTGACGAATTCGGTCGTATGAAAGAGAGCTACAAAGTTCCTTACGGTGCTCAGTTATCTAAAGGTGATGGTGAAGCGGTTAACGGTGGTGAGACAGTTGCAAACTGGGATCCGCATACAATGCCTGTAGTGAGTGAAGTTTCTGGTATTATTCGTTTTGCTGACATGGTTGATGGCCAAACTATCACGCGTCAAACTGACGAATTAACAGGTCTTTCTTCACTCGTTGTTCTGGATACTGCAGAGCGTACAGGTAGTGGTAAAGATTTACGACCGGCATTGCGTATCGTTGATGCAAAAGGTAATGATGTATTAATTCCAAATACAGATATGCCAGCTCAGTACTTTTTACCAGGTAAAGCGATTGTTCAATTAGATGATGGTATTGCAATCAATGCTGGTGACACTTTAGCGCGTATTCCACAAGAATCAGGTGGTACTAAAGATATTACCGGTGGTCTGCCACGTGTTGCAGATCTATTTGAAGCTCGTCGTCCTAAAGAGCCTGCAATTCTTGCTGAAATCAGTGGTATTGTTTCGTTCGGTAAAGAAACCAAAGGTAAACGTCGTTTAGTTATCTCTCCATTAGATGGCAGTGATGCATACGAAGAGATGATCCCTAAATGGCGTCAACTTAACGTATTTGAAGGTGAGGTTGTGGAGCGCGGTGATGTTATTTCCGATGGTCCAGAATCACCACACGATATTCTGCGCTTACGTGGTGTTCATGCGGTTACTCGCTATATCACTAATGAAGTACAGGAAGTTTACCGCTTACAAGGCGTTAAGATAAACGATAAACATATTGAAGTTATTGTTCGTCAGATGCTACGTAAAGTTACTATTGCGAACGCAGGAAGCTCTGAGTTCCTCGAAGGTGAACAAGTCGAATACGCACGAGTTAAAGTTTCTAACCGTGTATTGGAAGATGATGGTAAAGTACCAGCTACTTATGCGCGTGACCTGTTAGGTATCACGAAAGCATCTCTGGCAACTGAATCCTTTATTTCAGCAGCATCGTTCCAAGAAACAACACGTGTTCTTACTGAAGCAGCAGTTGCGGGTAAACGTGATGAATTACGTGGCTTGAAAGAAAACGTAATTGTTGGTCGTTTGATCCCAGCGGGTACAGGTTATGCGTACCACCAAGATCGTATGAAACGTCGCCAATCACAACTACCGACAGATGAAACTGAAACAACAATCAGTGCTGATGAAGCATCTGCTAACTTAGCAGAATTACTGAATGCAGGTTTTGGTGGATTAAAAGACTAAAATCTAATTTAGATTAGATTGAAATGCCCTCCATTGTGAGGGCATTTTTGTTTCTGCTCTATATAAATGGAGAAATGATAAGAATACTAACTAATCGTGTGATTATTCTATGTTTTGTTTTAGCAGATTTGCTTTTGCAACCTTTATTTTTCTATTACTTTTTCAATTAAGATCAATAAATAACTCATATTTTTCAGATGATTATGATGATTTTTTTTGTGAGTAAAATTCATTTTTTTCTGTAAGCTGGCAATTCAAAATCAGCATGGAGCCAGTTATGAAAAAAACGATATCCATATCTTCTTATGATTCTGCATTCAAACGTTTTATGATGAATGTCAGTAATGCAAAAGACTTTTTCTTTGTCCATTTATCAGAAGAATTAAAAAGTCATTGTGATTTTTCAACATTACAATTGCAGAATTCATCTTTCATCGATATTAAATTACGTTCTTGTATGTCTGATATTTTGTATCTAGTGAAAACAAAAGAGGGTGATATTCCCATTTATTTACTAGTAGAACATCAATCTAGGCTAGATAAAATGATAGCTTGGCGTATGATGAATTATGCGTTTTCTACTATGAATCAACATTTACAGCAAGGTTATAAATCTTTACCCCTCGTTGTTCCTATTTTGTTTTATCATGGAAAGAAAAAACCTTATCCCTTTCCAGTTAATTGGATGTCATGCTTTCCTCTTACTTCACTTGCTAATCAACTTTATTCTAATAGTTTCTCTTTAATTGATTTAACTTCAATTGATGATGATATTTTGCTGACGCATAAAAAAGCGGCGGTAATGGAAATAGCCATGAAGCATGTTAATAGTTGTTATGATCTGAATAAGGTTGCAATCCTTCTATCAAAAGCCATAAATCAGAAAAACTGCAGAGATGAAGACACGATTGCTGTTGTAGAATATCTATTCTCAATTATGGATGCATCAGACTTTGAATTCGTTATAAATAAAATAGTTGAACAAGTAGATAACCATAGAGAGGCGATTATGAATATAGCGTGGAGGTTAGAGAATAAAGGCTTTAATTTAGGTATAAGTGAAGGATTTGAAATAGGTAAACATGAGGGTATTGAACTGGGTAAAAATGAAGGTATAGAAATTGGAAAAAATGAAGGAATCGAAATTGGAAGGAAATTTGCACAATTAGAATTAGCAAAAAAATTATTAGAAGAGAATTTCGATCTTTTATTTATCGAAAGAGTTTCAGGCCTAAGTATACAAGAAATTGAACTATTAGCTGTAGCATAATTAATAACTATTATTAATAAAATAAAAATAAATTATTAGAGTAACGTTCTATTTTATTTCTTTACACATTTATTATAAATGGAATACTCCTTTTTATATATCAGAGGAGTATTCATATTTTATGATTGAACAAATTAATTACCATTCATCTCGATATTCAAATGCAACTTGATAATCGTATTTATCTAACTCTATTTTATGATTTATATGCTTTTGAAGAGAAGGAACCCAATCTGAAATAACATCAAAACTTCCTGCATTTATAATATTTATATCCGGGGAAATAGTTTCTTCAATAATAGTATCGTCATCACCTAGATCGATAGAGTATTCATCATGAATAAAATTTTCATTTTTTTTATCAAACCATTTTATATATACTTTTAATCCCATAATTTTATTGTCCTTATAGTTTACAGATATTTTTTAATATTACGCTTAGGATCTGCAGGATGATAATCGTGACCTTTTTCTTTAACACCTTGGCGGATTTTATTTTTTTTTCCCGCAGAAAGATAAATGGGGCTTATTCCTGTTGCTTGTGGAAAAACAAGAATTAAAGGCTCTTTATTAGTATATATACCTTTCTCTTCTTGCGTAGAAAATTTAGCCATTTCTAATGGCAAATCGTCAAAACAGAGAATGTCATATATTTTTCCAGGAATGTATTTATGTCGTTCTGGTTCTGATAATGGTGTCCCTTTTAAAATGGCGGATCTACCTATTAATACTTTATGTTCTTGTTTATCTTTACCCAGTGTAAATGAAAAAATACCAGCTTCTACCGTTTTATGTGCTTCTATAACACGTGTTTGTACTGGTTTTTCTGTTTTAATAAGATCTGAATACTCATAGTTCGGTAGTTTTTTTCACTCATAAAATTATCCTTATTTAATCATAAAGATGTTTAAATACAGTTTAAATCAATGTAATTAACAATCGAATTTGAGTGAAATCTAATAATAAATAGATATGTTTTATTTTCTGTTTGAGTGGAATTAAATTATTAACTTTTTATCTAATATATAATAAAAACCGCCTTTATTATTTTTAATTAAATAAATTAAAAGCGGTTTTATATTATTTAAAATTTAATTAACGTCCCAAGTAATTATCCCAATCTTTCCATACGGGTTGTAATCCTCGTTCTTTTAATGCGTTAATCACATCATTAACATGGCGATTATCATTAGGAGAGAATTGTTCTAATTCTTCATGACTATCAGAATACCCACCAGGTTGAGTTTTAGAACCTGCACTAATGTTATTTATCGCTAAAGGGACGGTATTATCACGAAAATAAGGTGATTCACGCGTTGAAAGTGAAAGCTCAACATCTGGCGCTAAAATACGAAAAGCACAAATTAGTTGTACTAGTTCCGCCTCACTCATTATTGATGCAGGGCTAAGTCCACCAGCACAAGGGCGTAAACGAGGAAAAGAGATTGAGTAACGGCTTTTCCAATAGCGCTTTTGTAAAAACAAGAGATGCTCTGCCACCATATAACAATCGCTACGCCATTGGCTTGAAAGGCCAATCAATGCACCTAAACCAATTTTATCAATACCTGCTTGCCCTAATCTATCCGGTGTTTGCAATCGCCAATGAAAATCTTGTTTTTTACCTTTTAGATGATGAAGTTGATAAGTGGGTTCATGATAAGTCTCTTGATAAACCATGACACCATCAATACCGAGTGCTTTTAATTCAGCATACTCTTGTGTTGCAAGAGGTTGCACTTCCATCATTAGTGAGCTGAAATTTTCACGAATAATAGGGATATGTTGTCGAAAATAATCCATCCCCACTTTGCGTTGATGCTCACCAGTGACTAATAGCAGACTATCAAATCCTAATTGTCTGATGCTATTACATTCAGCAATGATCTCACTTTCATTTAATGTTTTACGTTTAATAGCATTACTCATTGAGAAACCACAATAAGTACAGTCATTTGCACATAAATTAGAAAGATAAAGTGGAACATATAATCCGACAACATTGCCAAAACGTTGTCGAGTGAGCTGTTGAGCTCGTTGCGCCATCGGCTCTAAATAATGGCGACCCATAGGCGAAATTAGCGCCATAAAATCATCAAGTGTAAGAATGTGGCGATTTAATGCATCTTCAACATCAGTATTTGTTTTACTATTAAGTTTTAATGTAATGTCATCCCAGTCGAGTTGTTGCCAATAATCAGAAAATGTATCCATTAGAATACTCCCAAGTATTCGGTTAATGGACTGGAGGCTTGTGCTTGCATATTTACCACAGAAGCGGGTGTAGCAAGACCGGATTGTCGAGCCAGTTCGCCAGCATCGAGTGCCGCTTTAAATGCTTGTGCCATTAAGATAGGATTTTTAGCAACAGCAATTGCGGTATTAACTAAGACGGCATCTGCACCTAACTCTAAAGCTTCAAGAGCATGGCTTGGTGCACCAATACCAGCATCAACAATAACAGGAATAGAGGCCTGCTCAATGATAATTCGAAGAAAATCACGAGTCTGTAAGCCTTGATTAGATCCAATAGGGGAGCCTAAAGGCATCACAGCGGCACAGCCGACTTCTTCTAAACGACGACATAAAACAGGATCAGCACCGCAATAAGGCAACACGATGAAACCTTCTTTTACAAGAATTTCAGCAGCGTTGAGTGTTTCAATTGGATCGGGTAATAAATATTTAGTATCAGGATGAATTTCTAATTTTACCCAATGGGTACCAAAGGCCTCCTTTGCTAATCGAGCTGCAAAAATAGCTTCTTGTGCCGTCTTTGCCCCTGATGTATTAGGTAATAGTTTTACGCCTAATGATTTGAGTGGTGCGATTAAATCATCATTACCTTTTTTAAAATCGACTCTTTTCATTGCCATGGTCACAAGTTGACTTCCAGAGGCTTTAATCGCTTCTGTCATCAATGTGGGGGTCGCAAATTTTCCTGTACCTGTAAAAAGTCTGGATGTGAAAGTTGTATCAGCAATTTTTAACATATCAGCCCCCTGCAATTGCTTGGAAGAGAAGAATAGTATCGCCATCATTAATCAAATAGGTTTCCCAATTTTCGCGGGGAATAATAGTTTCATTGATGGCAAGTGCCACGCCTATAGATGGCTGTTCTAACTGAATAAGGAGCTGACTAATAGTGACAGGCATATCCAGAGAATATTTTTCGTCATTTACGGTAATGTTCATGCTAGCCCTCGACAAACAGGACATGTTGTTGATGGTGTTAAACGTAAAGTACTCCAATTTTGTTTTCTGCCATCGAAAAGGCGTAGTTTTCCACTCAGCGAGCTAGGTAATCCTGATAATAGTTTAATGGCTTCAAGTGCTTGAAGTGTGCCAATAACACCCACGACTGGGCCTAGAATTCCGGCTGTTTTACAATTTCGCTGTGGTTCAGTTTCATCAGGGTAAAGGCAGTGATAACAACCATGAGTAAAAGGCGGTTCAAACACCATAAGTTGACCACTAAATCCTACGGCACTACCACTAATAAGCGGAGTTTGTTGTGCGACACAAGCACGATTAATGGCTTGGCGTGTGAGCATGTTATCTGTGCAATCTAAAACTAAATCGACTTCTTTAACTAATTTAAGTAATGAATTTTCATCAATACGTTGTTTATAAGAAGTGACTTTTATATCGGGATTTAAGGCGAGCAAAACTTTCTTTGCAACATCTGATTTCGAATTAGGGATATCTTGAGTACGATAAAGAATTTGACGCTGTAGATTAGAAATATGTAAATCATCATCATCAACTAAAATAAGCTTACCAATACCTGCCCCTGCGAGATACATTGATGCTGGAGAGCCTAATCCACCAAGCCCGACAATCAGTACCTTTGCTTGTTGAAGTTTGCTTTGGCCCTCGATACCAATATCTTCTAACATCACTTGTCGGCTATAACGCATAAAATTATTATCATTTAGCATGACGATTTTCCTTCCACTAATTCTAATAATTTACGCGTTACTTTTTGCCAATCAGAGGCTTTTGTTATTGCACTGACTAAAGCAACACTCCCCACGCCTGTTGCAATCACATCAGGTACTTTCTCTAGCGAAATCCCTCCAATAGCAACAGTGGAGAAATCAGGTGTTTGTTCTACTTGATGTTTGAGTGTCTTCAAACCTTGTGGTTTTGAGGGCATATCTTTCGTTGTGGTTGGAAATATATGTCCTAATGCGATGTAAGATGGACGTAATGCTTTTGCTCTTTGTAATTCAGCTTCGTTATGAGTCGAAATACCAAGGCGTAATCCTGCTTGTTTGATAGCATCAAGATCAGCACTATCAAGATCTTCTTGACCAAGATGAACACCATAAGCGTGATGTTTAATGGCGAGTTGCCAGTAATCATTGATAAATAGTCTTGCGTGATATTGCTTACCTCGTTTTATCGCTTCGATAATATCGTGTTCGACTTCTTTAGGTTGTTTATCTTTTATACGTAATTGAAGAGTGGTAACTCCTTCTTTCAACAGGCGATCTATCCATTTAATAGAATCAACAACGGGGTAAAGCCCAAGTTTTTTTTCTGTTGATACAAAAGGTGTATTAGAGGATCTGTTCATTTTCAGTTACCTCTGAACTAGCTATTTCTGCGCCATGATATAACTCACTACCATGCTCTTTAAAAACCTGAGACATCTGCTCCATACCTGCCGCATACTCACGAACTTCTTGTGTGATTTTCATTGAACAGAATTTAGGACCACACATTGAACAGAAATGAGCAACTTTTCCAGATGCTTGAGGTAAGGTTTCATCGTGGTATTGGCGTGCTGTTTCAGGATCAAGAGCTAAATTGAATTGATCTTCCCATCTAAACTCAAAACGGGCTTTCGACATCGCGTTATCACGGATTTGCGCACCAGGATGCCCTTTGGCTAAGTCGGCTGCATGAGCCGCAATTTTATATGTGATAAGACCTTGTTTAACATCTTCTTTATTTGGTAAACCCAAGTGTTCTTTTGGTGTGACATAACAAAGCATCGCACAACCAAACCAGCCAATCATTGCGGCACCAATGCCTGATGTAAAATGGTCATAACCTGGAGCAATATCTGTTGTTAGTGGCCCTAATGTGTAAAAAGGCGCTTCATGACAATGTTCTAACTCTTCCGTCATATTGCGGCGGATCATCTGCATAGGCACATGACCAGGGCCCTCAATCATGACTTGCACATCATATTCCCAAGCAATTTTAGTCAATTCACCTAAGGTATGTAGTTCAGCAAACTGAGCTTCATCGTTGGCATCTTGAATAGAGCCGGGTCTGAGTCCATCACCTAATGAAAGAGAGACATCATAAGCGGCACAAATTTCACAAATTTCACGGAAATTTTCATAAAGGAAATTTTCTTGATGGTGAGATAAACACCATTTGGCCATGATTGAGCCACCACGAGAAACAATACCTGTTAGCCGTTTTGCAGTCATTGGAACATAACGTAGCAAGACGCCAGCGTGAATGGTAAAGTAATCAACCCCTTGTTCTGCTTGCTCAAGCAAAGTATCACGGAACATTTCCCATGTGAGATCTTCTGCAATACCATTTACTTTCTCAAGTGCTTGATAGATAGGTACAGTACCAATCGGAACAGGACTATTACGAATGATCCACTCACGTGTTTCATGGATATAACGACCTGTTGATAGATCCATCACCGTATCTGCACCCCAACGTGTGGACCAAATTAATTTTTCGACTTCTTCTTCGATGGAAGATGTGACAGCAGAATTACCAATATTGGCATTCACTTTCACAAGAAAATTCCGTCCGATAATCATCGGTTCTGATTCTGGATGATTAATATTAGCAGGAATAATAGCGCGGCCAGCTGCAACTTCTTGGCGTATAAATTCGGGGGTAATATTCTCAGGAAGATGCGCACCAAAACTAAAACCTGTATGTTGTTGCCGTAAAACTTGACCACGAATGCGCTCACGCCCCATATTTTCACGTATAGCAATAAACTCCATTTCCGGTGTGATAATACCTTTTCTTGCATAATGCAGTTGAGTAACGTATTGACCTGATAATGCTTTTTTAGGATGAGGTTTTAGTGGGAAGCGCAGATGCGTTAAACCAGCATCAGACAAACGTTGTTGGGTAAAATCAGAACTTAGTAGCGATAAGGATTCGGTATCATTACGTTCATTTATCCATGTCTCACGAATTTTATGAAGTCCTTTATTCACATCAAGTTGAGAAAGCGGGTCGCCATAAGGGCCTGATGTATCGTAAACAGGAACAGGTTCATTTTCTTCAAAAATAGGTTCATCATTTGTGCCACCTATTAATGTTTTATCTAACTGAATTTCGCGCATGGGTACTTTAAGATCAGCACGTGAGCCTTCAAGATAAATGCGTTTTGAATTAGGGAAACTGACGCCTTGAATAGTGCTAATAAAAGCTTGAGCAGCATCACGTTGCTCTTTTCTTGGACGTTTTTTAGTTGCTGATGGAGAAATATCTTTAACAGCAATAGTGTGTTTTGAGGACATAGCATTTCCTAATAAATATCAATCAAGCGTAGTGCTTGTCGGGTGGATATTGAGAAAAATGCTTGTCTGGAGGTCGCAGGGAGTATCGACAGATAGGTATATAAAAATATACAAGTGACACTATCAAATAGGTCGAATCACTCTTGTTCCCTTCGCGGGTATTAACCCGATCAGGTTCCGCGGATCCCGAATTAACGGTCTCAGCCTGTATTTATAATAGCCTTATAAACACTAGGCACTCCGACAAGAAGGACTCCAGTATATGAAAGATTTAAAAAACTACAAGCCCGATATTGATTATTTATTGAGATCCCATTTCAGTGAAGTCCATCCTTTTTTATTGGCTATTTGCGCTAATTGCTTATCGGCATTGATGGTAAAGACGTTATCTGCTTGATAGCACAAAGGAAGATCATTACTAGAATCAGTATAGAAATAAACATAACTTTTATTAATGTTTTCATTTTCCATCCACTGCTGTAATCGAGAAACCTTTCCTTCACGAAACGTGGGTATGCCATCTACATATCCAGTGTAATGATCCTCTTTCATTTCCATATCAATTCCCATAGAAATATCAGCATTTAACTGTTTAGCAATAGGGTGAACAAGAAAAGACATCGTCGCTGAGATAATGATAACGGGGATATGTTGTTGCTGATATTGTGCAATGATATCTCTTCCTTGAGGATAGAGTAATGGAGTAATACACTCTTCAATATAATCATTAACCCATTGATTAATAGTTTCTATATTATAATTTCTGTAAAATGAAAGATGTTGATAGAGATAATCATCCATATTTAACTTACCTGCGTGATAATCTGCAATCATTTGGTCATCAAGCGCTAAAAACTGAGAATCCGTAATTATTTTTTTATCCCATAAATAGCGCGTCCATAAACGACTTGAATCACCAGATAATAATGTTTCATCTAGATCAAACACTGCAAGAGACGTTATATTTTTCATTATAATATCACCCTGTTTAATTAAAATAACTTATGTTTATAGTAAGAAGTATTAATGCATTATTGTTATCGGCATAATAGGTAGAAAGAATTGATTTAAAGAGAGTATCCTCTATTTTATATCATTATTTTGGATAAAATTATGACAAAGCATTTATACACCTTAGATGGAACAGAAAAAGGCTGGTGGACAGTAAGCCTTGGTGGACGCGTTTGGTTACCAAAAGGCGAGCTCCCTTTTGGTTATGCTAATGATTGGAATCTTGCAGGCAAAGAAGCCAAAATAGTTGGTGAATGGCAGGGTGAATCTGTTTGGCTTATCCATGATAAAATGGATAACGATATGTGCTCACCAAGACTTATAGCAGCGCTAGATGAAACATTATTTAAATTAGTGGGACGTGGTGTCCAATTAGCTGAGTTTTATCGTTCTCATCGTTTTTGCGGTTATTGTGGCTCGAAAATGCGTCATAGTGAGACCGAATGGGCTTGTTTATGTGATAACTGCCATGAACGTTATTATCCGCAAATTGCCCCTTGTATTATCGTAGGTATTCGCCATCAAGATAAAATTTTATTAGCGCATCATGTAAGGCATAAACACACACCTCTTTATACAGTATTAGCCGGTTTTGTTGAGGTGGGTGAAACGCTTGAAGAAGCCGTTGCTCGAGAAGTATTTGAAGAAAGTAATATTCGAATTCGTAATATTCGTTATGTTTCTTCTCAACCATGGCCTTTTCCTCATTCTTTAATGATGGGATTTTTGGCTGATTATGACAGTGGGGAATTACGTCATGATCCTTCTGAATTAACGAGTGCAGCATGGTATCGTTATGATGATTTACCTCAAATTCCGCCTTCAGATACGATAGCGAGGCGTTTAATTGAGGATACGATAGCGAATATAAGAAAAGATAAAGAGTAAGATAAATAAAGCCGTTGTTTATCAACAGTTATTTTTCCAGCATGTTACAATACACGCTACTTTGCGGCCCGATTACTGTTAATGGAGTTTGTCATGAGTGAGTTAAAAAATGACCGCTATTTACGTGCGCTATTGCGCCAACCTGTTGATGTCACCCCTGTTTGGATGATGCGTCAGGCAGGCAGATATCTTCCTGAGTATAAGGAAACACGAGCACAGGCGGGAGATTTTATCTCATTGTGCAAAAATACCGAATTAGCCTGTGAAGTCACATTACAGCCTTTACGTCGTTTTCCTTTAGACGCCGCTATTTTATTCTCTGATATTTTAACCATTCCTGATGCTATGGGGTTAGGCCTTTATTTTGAAACAGGTGAAGGTCCTCGATTTAAATCACCCATTACATCACTTGATGATATTAAAAAATTACCTATTCCAGATCCTGAAGACGAACTAGGCTATGTCATGAATGCAGTCAGAGCTATTCGTCATGCTTTACAAGGTAGTGTGCCATTAATCGGATTTTCTGGAAGTCCTTGGACATTAGCAACCTATATGGTTGAGGGTGGAAGTAGTAAGGCCTTCACAAAAATAAAAAAAATGATGTATGCAGAACCTCAAGCTTTACATCTGTTACTGGATAAACTGGCAGATAGCGTTATCCTTTATCTGAATGCCCAAATTAAAGCAGGCGCTCAATCTATTATGATTTTTGATACGTGGGGTGGTGTGTTAACTGGACGTGATTACCAACAGTTCTCATTACACTATATGCATAAAATCGTAGATGGGCTTATCCGTGAATATGATGGTAGAAAAGTACCTGTCACTTTATTTACTAAAGGCGGCGGTCGTTGGTTAGAGGCGATGGCTGCAACAGGTTGTGATGCATTAGGATTAGATTGGACTATTGATATCGATGATGCACGGCGCCGTGTTGGTGATAAAGTCGCCTTGCAAGGCAATATGGACCCATCTATGCTTTATGCACCACCCGCAAGAATAGAACAAGAAGTTGCATCTATTCTTGCAGGTTATGGCAAAGGTACTGGTCATGTATTTAATCTTGGGCACGGTATTCATCAAGATGTACCACCAGAGCATGCTGGTGCATTTATTGATGCGGTTCATCGCTTATCAAAACCTTATCATCAGGATAATGATTAATACTCAACAATTACGTCAAGAGCAGATAGAAAAAGCTCAGCAGATTATTCTTGAAGACCAATATGAAACGCCTACTCTTATTGCGGGTGCTGATGTTGGTTTCGAAGAAGGTGGCGCGGTAACTCGCGCTGCCATTGTGATATTCCGTTACCCTTCCTTTGAAATTATTGAATACCAAATAGCGCGTATCCCGACTACACTTCCTTATATTCCTGGTTTGCTCTCATTTCGTGAATGTCCAGCATTACTTGAGGCATGGAAAAATCTTAAACAAAAACCCGCACTTATTTTTGTAGATGGGCAAGGTATTGCTCATCCAAGGAGGTTAGGTGTTGCAAGCCATTTTGGCCTATTAGTTGATACTCCAACTATTGGTGTTGCAAAAAGTCGCTTATGTGGCATAGATAAAACTATTAGTGAAGAGGTTGGAAGTTACGACACTCTAATGGATAAAAATGAACAAATAGGTTGGATTTATCGTAGTAAAAAAAGATGTAAGCCTTTATACATTTCGCCGGGTTATAAAGTAAGTATGAAAGGGGCTTTGCAATGGGTAGAGTGCTGTATGAAAGGGTATCGATTGCCAGAACCAACACGCTGGGCTGATGGTATTGCCTCAAATAGGCGATTATTTGAGCAGTTGAATAAGAATAAGCTTTAAATAGGCCGGAAATATGTGGATATTTTTATTTTTCAGGTAAACTGCGCCTAAGTTAAGTAAAAGAGTAATCACGAATGTTAAAGAACCCAATCCATTTGCGTTTAGAAAAGCTAGAAGGCTGGCAGCATCTAACGTTTATGGCATGCCTATGTGAGAGAATGTACCCTAATTATCAGGCGTTTTGTCGCGAGACGGCATTTGCTGATCCTATGCTATATCGTCGTATTCTCGATCTGGTTTGGGAAACTTTAACGGTGAAAGATGCAAAGGTTAATTTCGATACGCAATTAGAGAAATTAGAAGAAGCAATACCTGATGCTTCTTTATTTGATCTTTATGGTGTTTATCCTGCGATTGATGCGTGTGTCGCACTTAGTGAGGTTATCCACTCACGTTTAAGTGGTGAATCACTAAGTCATGCTATAGAAGTCAGTAAAATTTCTGTTAGTACCGTGGCTTCACTCGAAATGACGCAAGCAGAGAGAGAAATGACAGAAGAAGAATTAAAATCTCTACCTGCGGTAATTGAAGAATTTGATATTCAGTGGGAAATTTACCGCATACTGGCTGAATGTGAAGAACGCGATATTGAATTGATTAAAGGCCTACGTGCAGACCTGCGAGAAGCGGGAATAAGCAATATCGGTATAGAATTAACGCACTAAATCAGAAAAACGTGATTTAGTGCTTGAAAAGCGACGTTTAAAGACTTCACATCACCCCTGTGTATGTTCTACATTGGGAACGAAAAGAAGTGGCTCAGGTGATTTACTTAAAATGTATTAAGTTTTCACCAGATGTTTTTCAAACGATAAAACATACTTTAAGGATTATTTATGAACAAAGCTGAATTAACCGAATCAGTTGCTGAAAAAGCGGATCTGACAAAAACTCAGGCAAAAGCTGCTATTGAAGCGTTTATCGATTCAGTAACAGATGCACTGAAAGAAGAAGATTCTGTACAGTTAGTTGGTTTCGGTACATTCAAAGTGAATCACCGTGCAGAGCGTACTGGTCGTAACCCTCAAACTGGCAAAGAAATTAAAATTGCAGCGGCTAAAGTTCCTGCATTTACTGCCGGTAAAGCACTAAAAGACGCAGTAAAATAATTCCTTTGAACGGAATAAACAATAGAGGGGGCTTAACTCCCCTTTTGTTGAATCGACAGGGGCTGTTAGCAATTGGGCTTGCTTTTTTGCTCAGCGCCTGCTCTTCAACAACACCGAAATTACCTGAATTTACAGCCACTGGCTATATCGCAGATGAAGGTGTTGTAAGGTTATGGCGTTTAAATAATAAAGCGTCAGAGCCACTTGTTATTATGAGTGTTTATAGTTTCTATCAAAAACCAGAAACTATGATTACTTTCTACGAATATCGTCAAAATCGACTTTGGCAGATACGTAGTGAAATTCTAGAACCGACTAATCCCTCCTCTTGGCACCTTCGTTTGAATAAACAAGGCGAAGTTATTTTTATGCAACAAGAAACCAAAGGGGAAAAGCGACCATTAGATGAAGACGAACGCCTAACGATGATATTTTCTGCAAGTAAAGAGCGAGAAATAAGTGAAGCGTTAGCAATAGGAAAGGTCGACTTAGTACAAGGTGTTTGGTACCAAAATACAATGACTACATGTGCTGGCGAAAAGGTAAAAGTTTCATTCGAAGCTTCAGAAATGCGCTGGATAGAAAAGAGAACTCAAAATTTAACTAAGCCTGCTTATGTCGCATGGCTAGACTCACCTAATGGAAATCAGCTGTTAATGGTAGCTGAACATAATTTTTGTAAATGGGAACCAACAAAAGAGAGCTTATAAAACCCTCTTTTGTCGTAATATACTTATTTCTTTAAACGTGCAATAGCTCGATAACCAATATCATGCCGATAGAAACAACCATTCCAATGAATACTTTTCGCTAAAGAATAAGCATTTTTTTGTGCTTGTTCGATATCATTTCCTAAAGCCGTAGCACATAGAACTCTACCGCCAGCAGTAACTACCTCACCTTGATTATTTAATGCGGTACCAGCTTGGAAAATTTTTGAATTTATTGGTGCTGATATTTCTAATCCTTCTATAATATCACCTTGGCTGTAATCAGAAGGATAACCGCCAGCAGCAATAACAATGCCTAAGGCAGGGCGTGGGTCCCAAGCAGACTCTTTATCTTTCAATTTACCTTGAGCACCCGCTAAACAAAGTTCAACGAGATCTGATTGCATACGCATCATAATGGGTTGAGTTTCAGGATCGCCAAAGCGGCAGTTAAACTCGATAACTTTAGCAACGCCTTGTTTATCGATCATTAAGCCAGCATAAAGAAAACCTTGATAACAATGTCCTTCTTCTGCCATACCTTTTACTGTTGGATAGATAATGTTTTCCATGACTTGCTGGTGGATGTCATGTGTAACAACGGGAGCAGGAGAATAAGCGCCCATTCCTCCCGTGTTAGGGCCAGTATCACCATCACCAACACGTTTATGATCTTGACTTGTTGCCATAGGAACAACGTGTTCGCCATCAACCATAACAATAAAGCTAGCTTCTTCGCCATCAAGAAATTCTTCAATCACAATACGATGCCCTGCATTACCAAAAGCATTGCCTGCGAGCATATCTTTTATTGCATCTTCAGCTTCAGATTGCGTCATTGCCACAATAACACCTTTGCCTGCGGCTAAGCCATCAGCTTTAATAACAATAGGTGTCCCCACTTTTTTCAAATACTCAAGAGCGGGTGTGATTTCTGTGAAATTTTGATATTCAGCGGTTGGTATTTTATGGCGAGCTAAAAAGTCTTTAGTAAATGCCTTTGAACCTTCTAATTGAGCGGCGCCTTTTGTTGGACCAAAAATAGTTAAATTTGCTTCTTTAAAAGCATCGACAACACCTATAACCAAAGGTGCTTCAGGACCGACAATTGTTAAATCAATATGTTTTTCTTTGGCAAAATTAACTAGGGCGGGGATATCTGTCGCACTGATATCAACATTTTGCACACCATATTCTAATGCTGTGCCTGCATTACCAGGAGCGACAAAGACATGAGTTGCTAAGGGTGATTGAACGGCTTTCCATGCTAGCGCATGTTCGCGACCACCATTACCAATAATTAAAATATTCATAGTGGTATCCTATTAATGACGAAAATGACGCATTTTGGTAAAAATCATAGCAATATTATGCTCATTGGCGGCCGCAATGACTTCATCATCACGAATGGAACCTCCAGGTTGAATAACACAAGTCACGCCAGCAAGTGCCGCTGCATCAATTCCATCTCTGAATGGAAAGAAAGCATCGGAAGCCATAGCACAACCCGCTACTTCTAATCCTTCATCAGCAGCTTTAATACCTGCAATTTTTGCGGAGTAAACACGGCTCATTTGACCAGCACCAATTCCCACCGTCATATCATTTTTCGCATAAACAATGGCATTAGATTTCACGAATTTAGCAACCTTCCAGCAAAAGAGCGCATCTTTTAATTCACGCTCACTAGGATGACGTTTAGTGACTATTCGTAAGTTTTCTTCTTTCACCATACCTAAATCACGGTCTTGAACTAATAACCCACCATTGACTCGTTTGAAATCTAAAGCTGCTTTAGCTGACTGCCATTGTCCACAAGCTAATACACGAACATTAGGTTTAGTGCTTAAAATAGATAAAGCATCTTCATCAATAGAAGGCGCGATAATAACTTCAACAAATTGGCGCTCAACGATGGCACTCGCTGTCTTAATATCTAATGGTTTATTGAATGCGATAATACCGCCAAATGCAGATGTTGGATCAGTTTTAAACGCTTTGTCATAGGCTTCTGTGAGCGTGTTCGCAATAGCAACACCACATGGATTAGCGTGTTTCACAATAACACAAGCGGGTTCAGAGAAAGATTTCACACATTCTAATGCAGCATCAGTATCCGCAATGTTGTTGTAAGAAAGAGCTTTACCTTGTAATTGGTTAGCTGTGGCAATAGAAGCTTCTTCTAAATTTTCTTCTATATAGAAAGCCGCTTGTTGATGAGCATTTTCACCATAACGCATATCTTGCTTCTTTATATAGTTAAGATTTAGCGTACGAGGAAAAATACCAGAAGGTTGAGTAGTGTCACCATAATAAGGTGCAACCTTTTGACCAAAATAGTTTGCTATCATGCCGTCATAAGCGGCGGTATGTTCAAAAGCTTTAATCGCTAAATCAAAACGGGTATCAAGAGACAGGCTATTTTCATGATTATCCATTTCTTCAATGACTTTTTCATAATCATTGCTATTTACTACTATCGTTACGTCTTTATGATTCTTTGCTGCAGAGCGAACCATAGTTGGTCCACCAATATCAATATTTTCAATAGCCTCTTCTAAAGAGCAATCTGTACGAGCAACTGTTTTTGCAAAAGGATATAGATTTACCACAACCATATCGATTGGGTTAATGTGATGCTCTTCCATTATTGCATCATCAATTTCACGACGACCTAAAATTCCACCATGCACTTTAGGATGAAGCGTTTTGACTCTGCCATCCATCATTTCAGGAAAACCAGTGTAATCTGAAACCTCGATAACAGGTAAGCCTGCTTCTGCTAATAGGCGGGCAGTTCCACCTGTAGATAACAGCTCTACATTTCTTGCAACGAGTGCTTTAGCAAATTCTAAAATGCCTTCTTTATCAGATACACTTAAAAGAGCACGGCGGATAGGACGAAGAGGTTGCATAAGTTTTATCCCTTGGAGTTTGTATAACAATAATAAAGATGATGGAAAATCACATTAAAACAGCGAAATTGTGTTTGCCTAGCTAACATTTCAAAAGATGGACATAAAATCAATCCTACTTATTTATCACATATATTAACGCAAACGTTTGCTTTTTACATGCGAATTTTATTCAAAATAACCATCTGTGGATAAAGTTGTTAATAAGCAGGTATAAGTAGGGGTTTTGCTGTGGAATTAAGCAAACGATTATTTTTCTT
>NZ_LXEN01000063.1 GCF_001654855.1 Proteus myxofaciens ATCC 19692 | reverse complement strand
GTGGGTTGGCTTTTTTGCGTTTATAGTATTAAAAAAAAAGAAAAATAATCACTAATTCATTAACAAGTTATTTTAATTGCTGATAAAGCAATGTACCTGAAAATTAACCTGCAAAATCATGTTTATATTAAATGATTTTAAATAATACCTATACTCCACTTCTCAAACTGTTCTTTTTCAAAATAGTTTAATATATAACGAAACCATGCCGTATATTTATTTGGGTTAATTTTAATGTCCTTATAAAGTTCAGTGAGAGATATCCACTGGTAATTCATAACTTCATCAGGGTTACATTGCGGATCATCATCAGTAAATCCAAGAAATAAATGGTCAAACTCATGTTCTGTCAGATCATCAGTCACTTTTTCGTTATAGAGTATTGTACCAATGGGTTGCATGTCACAAGACATACCAAGTTCTTCATATAATCGACGATGAATTGCTTTTGAAAGTGGTTCATTAGGACGAGGATGGCTACAACATGTATTCGCCCATAGGTGACCAGAATGGTATTTTGAGATAGCTCGTTGCTGGATGAGTAACTGCTTTTGAGAATTAAAAATAAATAACGAAAAAGCACGATGTAATGCACCGATAATATGTGCCTCGAGTTTAGGCATTGTGCCTAATTCATTATCATTATTATCAACAAGAATAACAGCGTCTTCCACAGTAATACTCACCTTAGCAAAATAATAAACAGTTATAGCGTAAAGAAACTATACATGTATATCAAATAAGAGTTTTGACTGTTTTACTTTTAATGGCACCAGACAATGTATGCCATTAAAATAGAATATCTTTTGTTATAACTCGGTTTCTACGGTGAATAATATTGGACACCAATTTTAATTAATTCTCTTCCTTGGGATTTTCTATACTTATTTGTATCTCTTAATGAATAAATACATCCACAATATTCTTGTTGATAGAATTGTTCCCTTTTACTAATTTCGATCATTCTCGCGGAACCACCTTTTTTACGCCAATTATATTCCCAATAAACCATATCAGGATAAGGGGCTACGGCTCGCTGTCCACAACCATTAATTTGGTTCATATCTTTCCAGCGAGATATTCCTAACGAGCTTGAGATAACAGAGAAGCCGTTTTCAGCTGCATAAAGAGCCGTTCTTTCAAAACGCATGTCAAAACACATGGTGCAACGAATTCCTCGTTCAGGCTCTTTTTCCATTCCTTTTGCTTTTTCAAACCAATTATCTGTATCGTAATCAGCATCAACAAAAGGAATATTATGTTTTTTAGCGAAGCGAATATTCTCTTCTTTGCGTATTAAATATTCTTTTTGGGGATGAATATTTGGATTATAAAAAAAGATAGTGTAATCAATACCAGAAGCGTGAAGGGCTTCCATGACTTCGCCAGAACAAGGTGCACAACAAGAATGTAATAATAATTTATTGGCATTTGCAGGTAATGTTAATTTTTCTCGAATAAATGTCATGACTTATCCTAAATCTTGTTACTTACTTGATAATAAATATATATATTTCATTATAAACATTTATATACGTTTTATCCGTTTATTTTTAATTATATTTTAATAAATATTTGTTTTATAAAAATAAAAAATTTAACTATAAAGATAATAACTCATATTGAGAAGAGAGTTTACTAGATCCATATTAAGATGAGAGGTAAGATGAATCATCATTCTGCTACCATTTATGTAGCAAAATCCAAAATGAAGGGATCTAGTTATGTCGTCTATATTACCTCGCTCAGTAACCTCTCCAAAAAAATTCTTTATTGGTAGCCAATTACTTTCTTCTGTTGGTGAATATGTAAAAGATTTTGGTGATAACGCTTTTATCATTAGTGATGAATTTTTCGTAGAAAAAGTAAATAAAGAAGCCATTCCTTCTATTAAGGATAATGGGTTATCTGCTCACGTAGAAAAATTTAATTACGAATGCACAGAAATTGAAGTTAACCGTCTTGGTAAAATTGCGGTAGAAAATAAAGCGAATGTCATTATAGGGATTGGTGGTGGTAAAACATTAGATGTCTCTAAAGCGGTTGCTTATTATCATCATCTGCCTGTGATTTTATTCCCAACAATTGCTTCAACAGATGCGCCTTGTACTGCACTTTCTGTGTTATACAAAGAAAATGGTGAGTTTGATAAATATTTATTCTTACCACAAAACCCAGATATGGTTGTTGCTGATACCGCTATTATTGCATCTGCGCCACAACGCTTTTTCTCCGCGGGGGTTGGTGATGCGTTAGCAACTTATTTTGAAGCTCGTGCATGTTATCAAGCTGATGGCTTAAATCTTGTAAATCAGCGCCCATCACGTACAGGTCTTGGTTTAGCTCAACTTTGTTTTGAAATGCTTAGCGAAAACATTGATAAAGCAATGGATGCTATTCGTAACAAGATTACAACTCCAGCATTAGAACAAACTATCGAAGCGACCATTTATCTTAGTGGTGTAGGTGCAGAGGCCGGAGGTTTAGCTGCTGCTCATGCTGTGAATAATGGTATGTCTGCTGTTGAGTCATTACATCGTGTTCAACATGGTGAAAAAGTCGTATTTGGTTTATTGACTCAACTTGTATTAGAAAATGCGCCACAAGACGAAATTGATGAAGTTATCCGTATTATTAAAGCCGCTGAGTTACCTCTAACGCTTGAAGATATGGGAATGGAAAAATTTATAGAAAGCGAATGGCGTACTGTTGCAAAAATTGCATGTGCTGAAGGTGATACCATGGGTAATATGCCAATGAAAGTGACTGAAGATGATGTTTATTTTGCAATGATTGCTGCTAATGCTCTTGCTCATCGTTATAAATAATTAAAATTAGTTTATTTATAATAGCTAAATTAAACCCCAATAATTCTGTTTGGGGTTTTTTATTTAATCTAGCGTTGGATTCATTTGTGCCAAATCAAATGGAGTTATTTGGTAAACATAATAATTTAGCCAATTAGAAAAAAGTAAATGTCCATGACTACGCCAAGAAGCGATTGGTTTTTTATTAGGATTATTATTAGGGAAATAGTTTTCAGGTAATAGGGGATTAAGCCCAGCATTTAGATCTCGATGATATTCATCAGCGAGTGTATGAGGGTCATATTCAGGGTGGCCTGTAGCAAAAACAACTCTTTTATCTTTTGATGCAAATAAATAAGCACCTGCTTTTTCTGAGGTAGCTAAAATCTCTAAATCAGTATTCTGCTTAATAAGATCAACGGGGAAACCTGCATAACGGGAGTGTGGAGCAAAAAAAGTTTCATCAAAGCCACGAGTTAAAAGTGCTAAAGGATCAATTGTTGTATGAAGATACACTCCAGATATTTTTTTATTTAATGTGTTTTTGTCTAATCCATATAAAATATTAAGCCCTGCTTGAGCAGCCCAACAAATAAAAAGTGTTGAAGTCACATGCTCTTTAGCCCAGTTAATTATTTCTTTTATTTCATTCCAATAAGCAACATCTTCAAATTCTACTAATCCTAGAGGTGCTCCGGTTATAATTAATCCATCAAAATTATGTTCTTTTATTTGGTTAAAATCGCAATAGAACGTATTTAGATGCTCTACAGGTGTATTTTTAGGAATACGATCGTCAATACGTAGTAGTTGAACATCAATTTGAAGTGGGCTATTTGAGAGTAGACGTAGAAATTGATTTTCTGTTTCTATTTTTTTTGGCATCAAATTAAGTATAAGCACCTTTAAAGGACGAATATCTTGGATACTCGCTCTACTTGATGTCATAACAAAAACATTTTCTTCCCTTAAACAATCCACCGCAGGTAGTTCGTCTGGTACTCTAATTGGCATAGCATAACCTCACTTAATAAGCATCTAGACATCTAGAAGCCTAAATTTATCTAATAAGTTTCAGTAAGTCGAGACTTACATAGCGTGTATGAAGAATATTCATATAAGAAAAAGCTATATAGGAAAAACGATCAAGCCTGAACATTCATTTTTTC
>NZ_LXEN01000062.1 GCF_001654855.1 Proteus myxofaciens ATCC 19692 | reverse complement strand
GAAAAAGATAAAAGTATTATTAATCAAAATATTAAATCATTTATTTGTGATCTTTCTGAGAGGTTTTTAGAGAGAAGAAATGATTTACTTGAAGAAAGAGAACATTTCAAAGCTAAAGTTGATGGTGGCTCTCTACCTGATTTTTTTTCGGAATCTAATTCCATAATAAGCTCAGAGTGGAAGGTGTTTCCAATACCTAACGATCTAAAAGACCGTCGAGTTGAAATAACAGGACCCGTTGATCGCAAAATGGTGATCAATGCCTTAAATGCTAATGTAAAAGTTTTTATGGCTGACTTTGAGGATTCACTATCTCCAACGTGGGATAAAGTGATTGATGGACAAGTTAATTTACGTGATGCAGTTACAGGGACTATCTCTTATACCAATGAGCAAGGTAAATGTTACCAATTAAGCTCATCTCCTGCAGTATTAATTGCTCGAGTAAGAGGATTACACTTACCTGAAAAACATGTGTTATGGAAAGGAGAGCCCATAGCGGGTTGTCTATTTGATTTCGCGCTCTATTTTTATCACAACTATCAAACACTGTTAGAAAAAGGGAGTGGCCCTTATTTTTACATTCCAAAATTACAAACTTGGCAAGAAGCTAAATGGTGGAGTGATGTCTTTCATTTTACTGAAAACCGTTTCGGCCTAGATACAGGGACAATTAAAGCAACCGTACTTATTGAGACATTACCTGCTGTTTTTCAAATGGAAGAGATCCTCTTTCATATGAAAGAACATATTGTTGGTCTTAATTGTGGTCGTTGGGATTATATTTTTAGTTATATCAAGACATTAAAGAATTACCCAGATCGCGTTTTACCTGATAGACAAGGTATTACGATGACTCAGCCTTTTTTAAGCGCCTATTCACGCTTACTTATTCAAACCTGCCATAAACGTGGTGCTTTCGCTATGGGTGGAATGTCCGCATTTATACCCAGCCGTGATCCAGCTCAGAATAGCGTAATTTTACAGAAAGTCTACGACGATAAAAAACTTGAAGCAACAAATGGACATGATGGCACATGGATTGCCCATCCTGGTCTTGCTGAAACTGTATTAAGCGCTTTTGATGAAGTATTAGGTGATAGATCAAATCAGCTTGATATTCAACGCAATGAGAATATTACGGCTGAAATGCTATTGGCACCTTGTACCGGAGAACGAACAGAACAAGGTATGAGGGCTAATATTCGTGTCGCAGTGCAATATATTGAAGCGTGGATTTCAGGCAATGGTTGCGTCCCTATTTATGGGTTAATGGAAGATGCGGCAACAGCTGAAATATCACGTACTTCCATTTGGCAATGGATACATCATAAAAAAACACTTTCAAATGGAAAAGTCGTTACAAAAGCACTTTTTAGAGAAATGTTGAAAGAAGAGCTTGAAGTGATACATCAAGAAGTTGGAGAAACAAGATTTTCTCAAGGACGTTTTATAGAAGCAGCATCATTAATGGATAGCATTACTACTCAAGATGAATTAGTCGATTTCTTAACTTTACCGGGTTATCAACTTTTAAATTAAAAAATAAATTTAACGTATCAATAAATTGCAAACATCATCGCAACCTTATTTAAAGGAGCTATTTTTATGACTATCAGTCGATCAGAACAAATTACTCAACTTGAAAAAGAGTGGGTACAGCCTCGTTGGAAAGGTATTACTCGTCCTTATAGTGCTGAAGACGTTGTTAAATTAAGGGGTTCTGTTAACCCTGAGCACACATTAGCGAAACGTGGTGCTGAAAGGCTTTGGGCTGGATTAAATGGCAAATCAAAGAAAGGATATATTAATGCGCTTGGTGCTTTAACCGGTGGGCAAGCACTACAACAAGCTAAGGCCGGCTTAGAGGCAGTTTACCTTTCAGGCTGGCAAGTCGCGGCTGATGCAAATACTGCGACAGCAATGTACCCAGATCAGTCTTTATACCCAGTAGACTCTGTACCTAATGTTGTTCAGCGTATTAACAACTCTTTTAGACGAGCAGATCAAATTCAATGGTCGAATGGTATAGGACCTAATCATAAAGATTATATCGACTTTTTCTTACCTATAGTGGCAGATGCCGAAGCGGGTTTTGGCGGTGTACTCAATGCTTTTGAATTGATGAAAGCCATGATAGAAGCGGGTGCTGCAGGCGTACACTTTGAAGATCAACTCGCAGCGGTGAAAAAATGTGGTCATATGGGAGGGAAAGTGCTTGTTCCTACACAAGAAGCTGTACAAAAACTGGTTGCAGCGCGTTTAGCGGCTGATGTTTCTAATGTACCAACTATTCTTGTCGCGAGAACAGATGCTGACGCTGCTGATTTATTAACCTCAGATTGCGATCCTTATGATAGCTCTTTTTTAACTGGCAAAAGAACTACAGAAGGTTTCTTTTGTACTCATGCAGGAATTGACCAAGCGATTAGCCGTGGCCTTGCTTATGCTCCTTATGCTGATTTGGTATGGTGTGAAACCTCTACACCTGATCTCAAAATGGCTGCTAAATTTGCAGAAGCTATTCATGATAAGTTCCCTGGAAAAATGCTGGCTTATAACTGTTCGCCTTCATTTAATTGGAAGAAAAACTTAGATGATCGCACGATAGTCCATTTCCAAGATGAGCTTTCAGCTATGGGATATAAATTCCAATTTATTACTTTAGCTGGCATTCATAGCATGTGGTTCAATATGTTTGATTTAGCACACGATTACGCTAAAGGTGAAGGCATGAAACACTATGTTGAGAAAGTTCAGGAGAAAGAATTTGCCTCTTTAAACAAGGGCTACACTTTCTCATCTCATCAACAAGAAGTGGGTACCGGTTATTTTGATAAAGTGACGACCATTATCCAAGGTGGAACATCATCAGTAACAGCATTAACAGGTTCTACTGAAGAGCAACAATTCTAAATTTAAGCATCGTTTTGTGGTGATAACTCAAGGAGCAGGATGCTCCTCTTTTTAAGAGAAACGCGTATGGCGCCAGAAGATTTAGTTGCTCACACCATTTTACAAGGATTTGATGCACAATATGGTCGATTTCTTGAAATCACTGCTGGTGCACAATATCGTTTTGAACAAGCAGATTGGTATGGCATTCAATTAGCAGCGAAAGAGCGTATTGGGTTATATGACAATCATGTTGGCTTAGTTGTTGAGCAACTTCGTCATATTCGTCATGATATTGGTGAAAATAGTCTTTTTCTACAAAAAGTAAAAGAAAATTATACTCAATTATTACCTAATTACCCAAGATTTGAAATCGCAGAAAGTTTTTTTAATTCAGTCTATTGTCGTTTGTTTCATCATAGGGAATTAAATAAACAAAACTTGTTTATATTTTCCTCTCAACCTGCTTATCGGTTTATGCAATCACCTCGTCCTTTAGCAAAGCAGTTCATACTTCAGGATTCTCTATCTGAACTTTTGCAAGATATATTATCTCGTTTACCACTACGTTTATCATGGCAAAATAAATTACGTGATATTGAATATATTAGCCAAACGCTTTATTCAAAATTTACTGATAATGAACTAAAAACAGCGGTATTTCATATTGCTAATGAGCTTTTTTATCGTAATAAAGCGGCATGGCTGGTGGGAAAAATAGAGATTAAGAATACTTACGTTCCTTTTTTATTTCCTATTCATAATATTGAACAGCAATTAGTGATTGATACCTGTTTAATATCAATGAATGAAGCGAGTATTGTGTTTGGTTTTGCTCGAGCTTATTTTATGGTTTATGCACCTTTTCCTTGTGCTTTAGTGACATGGTTAAGAGATATCTTGCCAGAAAAATCTATCGCTGAGCTTTATATGTCGATAGGCTGCCAAAAACACGGAAAAACAGAATATTACCGTGAATATCTTGCTTTTATTAATTTTTCAGCAGAACAATTTATCGAAGCCCCAGGCGTTAAAGGTATGGTAATGCTGGTGTTTACTTTGCCAACTTACGATCGCGTTTTTAAAGTTATTAAAGATAAATTTGCGCCTCAAAAGACAATCACTGCGGAACGAGTAAAAGAGTGCTATCGGCTTGTAAAAGAGCATGATCGTGTAGGGCGTATGGCTGATACGCAAGAATTTGAAAATTTCGTTATTGATAAAAAGCGTATTAGTGCAGAGTTAATGGTGATTTTGAAACAAGAGATCCCAAATCAACTCGAAGATCTTGGCGATAAACTGCTGATCCATCATTTATATATGGAAAGGCGTATGATCCCACTCAATATTTTTATGGAGCAATGTGATGATTATCAGCTTAAAAATATTGTAGAAGATTATGGACAAGCATTAAAAGAGCTTATTTCTGCAAATATCTTTCCTGGGGATATGCTATTTAAAAATTTTGGTGTGACTCGTCACCAGCGTGTTATTTTTTATGACTATGACGAAATTAGCTATTTAACTGCTATGAATTTTCGTGCTATTCCACCACCTCGCTATCCTGAAGATGAATTAGCCAGCGAACCTTGGTATAGCGTGGGTATTAATGATGTATTTCCTGAAGAATTTCGGTATTTTTTATGTAGCGATAAAAAAATATGTCGCTATTTTGAAGCTCAACATCAAGACCTTCTTTCACCAGAATATTGGCAACAGCAACAGCAAAAAATTAATAACGGATATATTGAAGATGTTTATGCATATCCTCAGGCAAAGCGCTTTATTAACAATTATCAATGATTATTGAATAACTAAATAAATTTTAAAAGAAAAATAAAAACTCAAGAGATAACAGAGGATAAGATAAATTGAAGAAAATAAGAACGCAGTATAAAAAAGATAATAATAGAGATAAATACCAAGGGGAATACCTACCTCTATTAACTTCATTTTAGAGATTACGAATTACACGCTTAAAAATGATTAATGCTGAGAGCCTGCAACCGCTTCTTTTGCTAATTCAGTAATACGCTGATAATCACCGGCTTTAACTGCATCGCTAGGAACTAACCAAGAACCACCAATACAAAGCACACTTTCAAGAGCCAGGTAGTTACGATAGTTATCAGGAGATATACCACCAGTAGGGCAAAAACGAACTTTAGAGAAAGGTCCTGCAATCGCTTTTAAGGCTTTAACACCACCATTTGCTTCAGCAGGAAAGAATTTAAACTCATTTAAGCCATAGCTCATTCCTAACATTAATTCTGATACTGTAGAAATTCCCGGGATTAGAGGAATAGAACCCGCTACAGCAGCTTTTACTAATGCTTCAGTTAAACCTGGGCTTATTGCAAATTGAGCACCAGCCTCTGTTACTTGCGCTAATTGTTGTGGATTAATAACAGTACCCGCACCAACAATTGCATCAGGAACTTCTTTTGCAATACGGCGAATAGCTTCAATAGCGCATTCAGTACGTAATGTTACTTCTAGTACTTTCACACCACCTGCAACTAATGCTTTTGCTACCGGTACTGCTTCATCAATATGATTAATTACAATAACAGGAACGACAGGCCCTGATTTTAATACTGACTCTGCACTGATATTCCAATGTTCCATTTTTTTGTCCCCTTATCAGAAATGGAGAGCAGACCCATTTAGTCTGCCCTTTAATTTGGGTATTCAAATAATTAGATAATAAACTCTTATTTTAATTAACAAAGGGTTATGTTATTAAAAGTCGATACAACAAGCACCTTGTTCGGCACCTGATAAATGACGACGTAAATTAACGAATAATTCACGACCACAGCCAATATTATTAGTACTTAAATCTGGCGTTGCATCAGTTCGATGGCTTAATACTTGTTCATCAACAAGTAAAGTCAATTCACCAGTTTTACCATTAACCCGAATAATATCGCCATCTTGTACTTTTGAGAGTAATCCACCGTTAACAGCTTCTGGTGTGACATGAATAGCTGCGGGTACTTTTCCTGATGCACCAGAAAGTCGTCCATCAGTGACAAGTGCAACCTTAAACCCTCTATCCATTAATACCCCTAGTGGTGGCATTAATTTATGTAATTCTGGCATACCATTAGCTTGTGGACCTTGATAACGCACGACAACAACGCAATCTTTATTCAATTTGCCCGCTTCAAATTGTGCTGCAATATCATGCTGGCTATTAAATACCACAGCAGGTGCTTCAATAATGCAGTTATCGTCAGGGACAGCAGATGTTTTCATCACAGCACGCCCTAAATTACCTTGCATAACTTGTGTGCCACCATGCGATGAGAATGGGGCGTTGATATCAGCGATTACATTAGTATCTAAAGAATGTATTGCACCTTCACGCCACTCTAATTTACCTTCATTAAGCCATGGTTCTAAGGTATAGCGCTCAATACCAAAACCAGCAATGGTATTTACATCACGGTGTATTAATCCTTTTTTCAATAATTCACGGATTATAAGAGCGATACCGCCAGCTGCTTGGAATTGGTTAATATCTGCTGGTCCATTAGGATAAATACGAGCAATTAATGGAATGACTTTTGATAGATCAGAAAAATCATCCCAATTAATAATAATACCCGCAGCACGAGCGATAGCGACAAGGTGCATGGTTAAATTGGTAGAACCCCCTGTTGCAAGCAAAGCAATTATACCGTTTACAATGACTTTTTCGTCAATCAACTGACCAATAGGGAGATAATTTCCTGAGTTTTCAGTTAAACGAACAATCTGGCATGCAGTTGCATCAGTCAGTGCTTCACGTAATGGCGTATCAGGATGAACAAAAGAAGCGCCAGGTAAATGTAACCCCATGACTTCCATAACCATCTGATTTGAATTAGCAGTACCGTAAAATGTACATGTCCCTGCGCTATGATAAGATGCGGCTTCTGCTTCTAATAATGCGTTACGATCAACTTTTCCTTCAGCGTATAACTGTCGAATACGTACTTTTTCTTTATTAGGCAAACCACTTGTCATAGGGCCTGCTGGAATAAAGATAGCAGGAAGATGACCAAAAGAGAGCGCAGCCATCGCTAATCCAGGTACGATTTTATCGCAAATACCTAAATATAGACTGCCATCAAACATATTATGAGAAAGACCTATTGCGGCTGACATGGCGATAACATCACGGCTAAGGAGGGATAACTCCATACCATCTTGGCCCTGAGTAACACCATCGCACATCGCAGGAACGCCGCTTGCCACTTGTCCTACAGCACCTACCGTATGTAATGCATCTTTAATTTTTTGAGGATAGGATTCATAAGGTTTATGAGCTGACAGCATATCATTGTATGAGGTCACAATGGCGATGTCATTATGAACCATATTTTTTAGCCGATTTTTATCATCATCCTGACAAGCAGCAAAACCATGAGCGAGATTACCACAAGCCAGTTGAGCACGATGTACTGTTTGGCTTTTTGCAGCATTGATTTTTTTCAGATAAGCATTTCGGGTTAATTGCGAGCGTATTGTAATACGTTCTGTCACTGCTTTTACTGATTCATTTAGTGGCGCGAAATCTTTCTGATTAGAGTTGTTATCGTTCATAGTGGTGCATCCTTTGGTCACACAAGGGTGATGATCATTACTATGCGCTGTAAGTCGATAAAGAGTATAAAATACAATATTAACAAACCGTGCTAGTACTTGTTACCGGTAACATTGTTACGGGTAACAAAATAAGTTGCAATACCCACAATAAAACAAAGACAACATCTGTGATCATTATCAATTTTTCCAAGCCCAAAGGTAACAGTTCTTCAACATTTCAAAAACGGTTAAGAATAAAATGGACAAAGAAATGGAATTTAATAGACTGAAATATTCCTTCCATGGAATATTTATATGATGAAAGGTGAGTCATAAAATAAAAATTAGTTTTTTATACCACCGTATTCACGACTAATTTGCTTAGCTGCTTTGATGACCATAGCGCCCAATTCCGTAATACGAGAATCTGTCATTCTAGAAACAGGCCCTGATAAAGAGATGGCGGCAAATGGCTGGTGGTGTTCATCATAAATACACGCACCAATACAGCGTAGACCTAATGCATGTTCTTCATCATCAAATGAAAATCCTTGTTTACGAGCTTGTTCTAGATTTTCTTTTAAAGAAGAAGGTAAAGTTCTGGTATGTGGGGTATAAGCCATTAAGCCTTTTTTCTGTAGTAGTGGTAGTAATTTATTTTCAGATAGTGTCGAAAGAAGAGCTTTACCCGCACCAGAGGCATGCATTGGTAATTTTCCACCAATAGGTGCAGACATTCGCATTAATGCGTTACATTGCACTTGATCGACAATGACAGCGTCGAATTCAATTTGATCAAGAATGGCTAAATTAACTGTTTCACCAGAATCTTCCATTAACTGGCGTAAAATAGGATGCACCATAACTAAAAGGTTACGTGTTTGTAGAAAGCTACTACCAACGATAAAAGCATGAGTACCGACAACCCAAAGCCCTAAATCGCCTACTTGGCGTACAAAACCATGTTGTTGTAATGTCGTCAATAGACGATGAGTTGTGGAATTAGGCAATCCGGCTTGAAAAGCGAGATCTGTTAATGCAATACCACCGGGTGATTCGGAAATAAATTCCAATAATGTTAACCCACGGCTTAATGATTGAACTTGACCACCTTGCGCAGAGCTTGCTGTTATCGGTGTTTTTGTTTTACGTACTTTTTTATTTGTAGGGGGAACCGTCATACTTTTACTCCAGAAATACTATCCATATTATTCCTATTATGAACGATACCTCACCATAAAACTCCTCTGATCACTTTGTTTTTCTCATAATTTATTGATGAATTTCTAAAAAAGATGAGTTTTTTAGAAAAAATAACCATCATTGACGATGGTTGTTGGTAGATAAAAAATATAAAAATAAGCATCTTTAATAAGTAATTTATTTATTTCTTTAAAAAATCAGTGTATGAATTGAACCTTATATCATTAGTAGATTTACTGCTTTTATAAATTTGTATTATTCTCTCTATAGAGTTTTTATCAATTAATTTTTTATCAAAATTAAGATTCATATTGTTTTTATATTCAATATTATATATAAATTCAATGGTTGCTCTATTTGATATTGGTTTAACTCTTATTTTATTTAAATTTTTCTCTTCTTGTATGATTTCTTCTTTGATTTCTTTTATTACTTTTCGATGTTCATTAATATTCTTTTTTAAACTCTGTAATCGATTTGTTTCAAAATTTAATTGCATGTTTTTTTTGGTTTTTATATCAAATTGCATGCCTGATTTTATAAGGGAGTTCTCAATGTTTTCTATACTCAAGTTACTTTTTTCTATAGAGGATTTAGTTTTTATTAATTCTTCTAATTCAATTTTTTCTTTTTCTAATTTTTTATATTTAAATTTAATTCTTTCTTTTTTTTCTAATATGTTAATTTCTTTTCTGATTGACTCATCATTATTTTTGTTAACATTATAACTTTGGTCGCAATTTAATACATTCTTTATGTTTTCTCTTAAAAATTCAAGTTTTTTTGATGGTTTTAAATGATTTTTATATTTTGATAAAATATCAACAATATTATATTGATATTCAATGGTGCTAGTTTTCATATGTTACCCTCATTAAATATAATGATTAAAAAATAGCATATATAGAAAAAATTTAATTTAAAAAATAATACTTTCTTATTTTTATGAAAAATAAAATTAAACTTATTTCAAACATTCTTTCTTAGCAGTAACCGTGTTGAGATAAAGTCCTTATGTCAATTTGTTGAATAAATAGGCAATAATTTTAAGCATAAGGCTTAACCTAAATGCCGTAATAAGGTATAAATATTCTAAGAAATAAAGAGGATAGCAGTATCCCCCTTGTTAATTCCTAAAGTAGCTCCCATTATTCTACTTAGGCTAAGATTTTGTATTAGAAAAAGGACATTATGATGAGCTATACCTTATATCTTCAAAAAAAACCTGCTTTAGGCACCGATGTTCCTTTTCCTTCTTTATTAAAAGGTCACTATCCATTAAATGAAGTTCTGATTAATGCGTTTTTAAATCTAATGCAATTAACAGGAAATTTGGATACTGAAACGATTATTGATGCACATTCATTCGATAAAATCTGGATAAAAGCAGAGATGACACCTGCTCGCATAGAAGAAGTGGGTAACTTTATCTACCATAAAACATCCACATTACCAGAACCTAGTGAAGAAGAAATAACGCTTTTTAAGCGTGCAATGAAAGAAGAAGAAGCATTGTTAGCGAAAGAGAGTCAAAAAGAAGGACATATTCCTGTCTATAAATTCGCGACAAATGATGGTTGGATTGTCACGCCTGAAGAGTGCGAAATTATTGCTGTATCACTAAAAGCTAAACTATTAGAAGATAATCGTGTATTTGTTGAGCAAGTTGCTAAGATGTCGCATCTTACTCATCGGACATTAGAAATTGCATTAATTGATTTTGGTAAATTTAATCAATTTGCCAAAAAATACGGCGGTTATCGGGTGTATTAAAAAATCAAAGCTTCCTTTTTAGGAAGCTTTGATTAATAGAAGATCTTTCGTATCAATTAAAACAATTTGCTATGTAATCTTCTAACAATATTGTCAGCATCATCACCATTAACTAATAAACACAAGTTATGCGGACTTGCGCCGTGGCTTATCATTCGTACATTGTAATGTTCTAATGCACTAAAAATTTTTGCACCTAATCCGCTGGTTTGTGACAAATCATTACCTATCACGGCGACCAAGGCTAGATTCTCTTCCACTTCAACACGGCATAACGATGAAAGTTCAGTTAACAGTGCATTTGTTAATAAGCTACTCGATGAATTTGTAATGCCAGTAGTATCTAGCGTTAAAGCAATACTGACTTCTGATGTCGTTATTACATCTACAGAAATATGGTGACGAGATAAAATGGTAAAAATTTCGGCTAAAAAACCACGAGCATGGAGCATTTTCATGCTATGTAATGTGAGTAATGTTTGTTTTCTACGCAATGCTATTGCACGAAATACAGGTGGATTGTCGGTTTGTGCGCACACTAATGTGCCACCTTGCTCAGGAGCTTTGCTTGAGCCAACAAACACAGGTATTCCACTACGAACAGCAGGCAATAAAGTTGCAGGATGAAGAATTTTTGCTCCAAAAGTTGCCATTTCAGCCGCTTCATCAAATGCAATTTGATCAATACGCTGTGCATCAGGCACTATGCGTGGGTCGGTACTGTAAATGCCAGGTACATCAGTCCAAATATCAACACGAGAAACACCTAATGCTTCACCGATTAGCGCTGCGGTGTAATCACTACCACCACGGCCTAACGTTGTTGTTCTGCCTTTTGGTTCTTGACCAATAAAGCCTTGAGTAACAATGACAGATTTTTCTAGACGTGGTTGGACTAGGCTTTGTGTTAATTCGGTGAGTTGAATCATATCGGGCTCTGCACGACAAAATAAGTCATTGGTTTTCATTATTTTTCTAACATCAAACCAGTCTGCTGGTACACCTTTTTCACGAAGAAGTTCAACGAAAAGTAATGTTGACATCAATTCACCATGACTGACTAATTCATCTGTTAATGCATCTGAAGTGGCTAAAGCGGCTGCTTCTGACAACATTTCAATATTTTCAAGAAGACGGTCTATTTCTTGTGAAATAATCTCAGAATTAGCGAGTTTATTGATAATCCCGTATTCAATATTTCGCACTTTATTGAGTAATGCTTTTCGCTCTGCGACTTCTACGCCGGCTGCCAGTTCAATGAGTAAGTTGGTAATACCAGATGAAGCAGAAAGAACAACGACTCGAGTCGATTTCTTATCTAGGATAATATCTGCACATTTCTCCATAGAGGCAAAATCAGCAACACTTGTGCCACCAAATTTCGCAATAGTATATGAAGAGGAAAGAGGGGAAGAAGTTGCAGTATTATCAGTCATTGCCATATTCCTTTAGTCAAAAATGAGATGTTGGACACAATTAGGAATATAGGTTATTAAGTAGAGAGTCAATGCAGAGTGACGAATAATCAAATAAATTAATAATCGATAACGCATTATCGGTTTTACCTATATAAGTAATTAGTACTAAAATTATCAAATGGCTTTGACCCATATCACTAAATGATAAAGAATTGACTGTAACCATTAATTGTCAGGCTACAATCGGAGAATAATAGATTGTAATCTTAAGAGAGTATTGTGAATGAAAAATGTAAACCCAACTCAAACCTTAGCTTGGAAAGCACTTGAAAGTCATTTCGCTACCTTCAAAGATGTTGAAATGAAAACCTTGTTTTCGCAGGATTCATCACGTTTTGAACGCTTTTCAAAAACGTTTTCAGACCAAATTCTTGTTGATTTTTCTAAAAACAGAATCACCGAAGAAACATTAGAAAAATTGCAGGCTTTAGCTAAGGAATGTGATGTTGTTGGTGCGATAAAAAGTATGTTTGCAGGGGAAAAAATCAACCGTACTGAAGATCGTGCTGTATTACATACTGCTTTACGCAATCGTAGCAATACACCGGTTATAGTAGATGGCAAGGATATTATGCCAGAAGTGAATGCAGTGCTGAATAAAATGAAAGAATTCAGTGAGCGTATTATTAGCGGTGAATGGAAAGGGTACACAGGTAAAGCAATAACTGATGTTGTTAATATCGGTATTGGTGGCTCTGACTTAGGCCCTTATATGGTGACAGAAGCATTACGTCCTTATAAAAACCATCTTAATATGCATTTTGTTTCTAATGTTGATGGCACACATATTGCTGAAACATTGAAAAAATGCTCACCAGAAACAACACTTTTCCTTATCGCCTCAAAAACATTCACTACACAAGAAACCATGACTAATGCACACTCTGCAAGAGATTGGTTCTTAGAATCAGCGAAAGAAAGCCATTTTGTGGCTAAACACTTCGTTGCATTATCAACGAATAGCATTGAAGTTGAAAAATTTGGTATTGATACTGCCAATATGTTTGAATTCTGGGACTGGGTTGGTGGTCGTTATTCATTATGGTCAGCAATTGGTTTATCTATCGTATTATCTATTGGTTATGATAATTTTGAGCAGTTACTTGAAGGCGCTCATGCTATGGATAATCATTTCAGAACCACAGATGCTGAAAATAATATTCCAATGATCCTCGCTTTAATTGGCATTTGGTATAACAATTTTTTTGGCACTGAAACTGAAGCGATTCTGCCATACGATCAATACATGCATCGCTTTGCGGCTTACTTCCAACAAGGCAATATGGAATCGAATGGTAAGTATATTGATCGTGATGGAAATGTGGTTGATTATCAAACTGGTCCTATTATTTGGGGTGAACCAGGAACAAATGGTCAACATGCGTTCTATCAATTAATTCACCAGGGTACCAAAATGATACCTTGTGACTTTATTGCACCTGCTATGAGTCATAATCCATTAAGTGATCATCACGCTAAACTCATGTCTAACTTCTTTGCTCAAACTGAAGCGTTGGCATTTGGTAAAACGCGTGAACAAGTTGATGCTGAATTTGCCGCTGCCGGTAAAGATCCTGCCAAAATGGGCTATGTTGCACCTTTTAAAGTCTTTGAAGGTAATCGCCCAACAAACTCTATTTTATTAAAAGAAATTACGCCTTATTCATTAGGTGCATTGATTGCAATGTATGAGCATAAAATCTTTGTTCAAGGTGTAATTTTCAATATCTTTACCTTTGACCAATGGGGAGTTGAATTAGGTAAACAATTAGCTAATCGTATTCTTCCTGAATTAAAAGGTAAGGAAACTGTTAACAGCCATGATAGCTCAACAAATAATCTGATTAATCGCTATAAAGCATGGCGTTAATAAAGTAAGGTTTATTTAAACAATGAGTTAGATAAAAAGGGAGGTTGTTATAACCTCCTTTGTTTTTGGGATATATCGTGTTAAATCTAGCTCGTACTTAACGATTTTTTAGATTATTTATGCGAAATGTTATCAGCTTTTAACTTCCCATTGTCACATCATGATATCCTTGGATACCAGTAGATTATAAAGATAGGGTCATCAACGCGTGATGATGAAATAATGCTAAAAAAATCAATAATAACCCAAGCTCCTATTCATTGGTTGTCTGACGAAGAATACATTGATATTGAAGAAGATAAACTCAGTTGGCTGATGGAACTTGGCTCAATGACCCGCCGTTTTGAGCAATATTGTGAGAAAGTCACTGTAATGCCTTATCAGGAAGGATTTATTAATCTAATAGAGCCTGAAGATGAAAGGTATTGTTTACCTGAGAGTCGTCGCTATTGGTTAAGAGAAGTTGTCTTATGTGGTGATGATATTCCTTGGCTGTTAGGCAGAACATTAGTCCCTGAGGAAACGCTTACGGGACAAGATAGTAAGCTTGTTAATCTAAGAACGATTCCTTTAGGGTGCTATTTGTTTCAGGAAACAACCTTACGTCGTGATTTTATCTATATTGGCCAACAAAATGAGCATTGGTTACGTCGTTCTCGTTTCCAGCTTTCAGATAAACCTTTATTATTAACCGAAGTCTTTTTACCTGCATCGCCAGTGTATGATAAATCATTAAGGGGAGCTAAAAATTGGAGGGAAGTATGACGCAAAGTAAATGGCAGGCGTATAGCCGTTTAATGCGTATAGATAAACCAATAGGGGCGCTACTATTACTTTGGCCAACTTATTGGGCTTTATGGATTGCGGCTAAAGGATTTCCTGATTGGCACATTCTGTTGGTGTTCACCATTGGTGTATTTTCAATGCGTGCAGCGGGATGTGTGATAAACGATTTTGCTGATAGAAAAGTAGATGGCAGAGTTGAAAGAACAAAAAACAGACCATTACCGAGTGGTGCTGTGACTGAAAAAGAGAGCAAGATTATCTTTGCTGTGCTTGTTTTAATTTCTTTTGTGTTAGTACTTACTCTTAATGCCATGACAATTTGGCTTTCTATCGCAGGGCTTGCCCTTGCTTGGTTTTATCCTTTTGTTAAGCGATTTAGCAATCTCCCTCAATTAATTTTAGGTATGGCATTTGGATGGTCAATCCCAATGGGATTTGCTGCAGTCTCTGAAAGCTTACCTCTTGTATGCTGGTTACTTTTCTTAGTGAATATTATTTGGTCTGTGGTCTACGATACCCAATATGCGATGGTTGACCGTGATGATGATTTAAAAATCGGTGTAAAATCAACGGCGATATTATTTGGTCGCTATGACAAACTCATCATCTGTATTTTACAGCTTGCCATGTTAATACTATTAGTTGGCGTGGGTATTTTGTTGAATATGAAAGGTATTTATTACTGGTCATTACTCTTAGTAACAGCACTCTTTATCTACCAACAAAAACTTATCGCTGAGCGTAAAAGAGCGCCTTGTTTTCAAGCCTTTATGAATAATAACTATGTAGGCTTTGTACTATTTGCAGGTATTTTATTTAGCTATTTTTAAGCGTGCTATTTAAAATCGATGAGACTGATTATAATATTCAAAAATAAAAGGGATAAGCATTATGGCTTATCCCTTTTTTTGTCGATATATAACGACATTACAGATTATGCATCTGTTTTAAGGTCGTCTTTTTCATCAATGATTTGTGCGGTGTTATCGTCTTCAGTCACACCCACGCTTTCAATTGTTAAACGGATTTCTGGTGACATTAACTTCGCGATTACTTGATAAAGAGCAGAAGCATCTGCTTTTAGGATATCATCATTATCGTTGAGATAGCCTTCTTCACGTAGCGTTGAAACTAATGTTGAAAACACGGCTTTATCAAAGAACTCTGGTGCATTAATACCGTGTAGTACAGAAAGGCGTTGTGCCAAGATACGACTTTCTTTTTCCAGTAAATTACGACTAATTTCTGGTGAAAAATTCAGTAAAGAAAGCGTAATACCGTAGCGTTGTAACGTTTCTCGCACACTTGCCGCTAAAAGCTGTAGAGGTCTAATTCGCGCTGGATTAATGTGTAATGAATCATCACTATCACAGAAAATTAGGCGCTGACGACATAGCTCTTCAATAGATGTATTAATAACGTCAGGTAATTCCTCTTTTTTATAGCGAATGAAAAGTTCTGCTTTAATCAGAGGGAAAATGAGTTCTACCTGTTTCAGTAAGTCATCACGATGAATATGTTCATGATGCAAGACGATACTGGTGATAAGAGATGCAATCACAAATAAGTGGATTGTGTTGTTACGATAATATGTCATCAATACCGCACTATCTCGTGGCAGTGTGATGATATCACCAATGCTATCTTGCTCTACTTGGAACTTATCAGTTTGAAGCGCATGTTCTAATAGTGCCTCAGCACTTTTATCTGGTACAACCATATCGGCTGAATATGGAGCATTGCGCAACAGTTGTAGATAACAATTAATTTGTTCAAGTAATTGCTCTCTTGTGAGCGCTCGCTGACGAGAAGCCAATAATGCAGTCGATACGATATTAATCGCATTAATAGAGGCTGCATTATTAATATTGACCATAATCTTATCCGCTAATGTACTGACCGTTGGGTTTAACCAACTAGGGCGCTGTGGATCTATAGGATCAATGTCATCACGCCAATTAGGAACTTCTTGTGTGAGATATTGTGCAACAGAGATAGGCTCACCAAAGTTAACATAACCTTGGCCTAAATTACGTAATTTACGTAATCCTCTCACCATTTGCATAAAGCCTTCTTTCTCTTTTGTCGCGCCTCTAAGCTCTTTAGCATAAGTTGCGACTTCCATCACGTGCTCATAACCAATATAAATAGGTACCACGGAAATAGGGCGAGTTTCTCCCCTAAGCATGGTTTGCACTGTCATGGAAAGTGTCCCTGTTTTAGGATCTAACAATCGACCAGTACGAGAGCGTCCACCTTCAACAAAATATTCAATTGAATATCCACGAGAGAATAATTCGCCTAAATATTCGCGGAAAATAGTAGAATAAAGCTTATTACCTTTAAAGGTTCTGCGGATAAAGAATGCGCCTAAACGACGGAAAATAGGCCCAGCAGGCCAGAAGTTCAGATTAATGCCTGCAGCGATATGAGGTGGTACTAAACCTTGATGATAAAGTACATAGGATAGCAATAAATAGTCCATATGACTGCGATGACAAGGCACATAGACAATCTCATGACCATCTTGCGCTAATTGGCGAACACGCTCAGCATGATAAACATTAATGCCTTGGTAGAGTTTATTCCATGTCCAACTTAATACGCGGTCGGTAATACGTACTGTTTCATAAGAGAAATTAGCAGCAATCTCTTCCATCATATCAGTCGCATTTTTACGCGCTTTATCAAGTGTGATTTTTTTCGCTTTAGCTTCGTCTTCAATTGCTTTTTCTATCGCCTTTGATGCTAATAGTTTATTGAAGAGATCTTGACGAACAGGCAACTTAGGACCGACAGCGGCAAGGCGTTGGCGCGAAAAGTGAATACGTGCTACACGAGCAAGCTTGCGTGCAATACTGGTATCGGTGCCGTGTTCATTGGCCATTTCACGCATAGAAACAGTGGGTGAAAAACGAACAAAGCTATCGCGACCTAACCAGAGAATAGCGATGAATTTCTGTATCCCATTAAGCAATCTTAAATGAGGAACACCGTTATGGCCTTCACGGCCAGGTGAACGCCCAAACATCACTGAAACCGGTAACATCTCAATATTGAGATGCGGATTATTGCGATGCGCATCAAGATAAGCATGGAATGTTTTTACTGAATCTTTACGAGGATCGGGTGAATAGTAACGAAATACTCTAGGGCCATCGTCAATAAAGACATAAGCAGGAAGTTTAGTTCCATTAATGTCGATAGGTTGTAATGGATCTGGTAAACCTAAAGACAGACATTGTTGTCGCAACGTCAATAAGTCCGCCTTCGAATGATAAGGCAGAACATAAAGATAAGGTTGAGAACGTACTAATCCTAATTCATTAATAGGATCAGTGGGAACTCGTTTACTTTTTACCAATAATTTTAGTGGTAAATTCAATGTGTTATAATATAGTTTACGCCAAGCTGACATAAATAGTTGTAGCCTCTTATTAGCAATACCTCGAAAGCATAACAGAAAGTCTTTCGTAGATCTGTGGTCTTGTGACAATATTAATAGAGAAAAGTGGCAAAATAATCGTTTGTTTTCGATAGAGTTTATTATGGCTAATCAAAATAAAGGTTTTACTCGCATTATTAAAGCTGGTGGCTATTCATACAAGGGCATACGTGCTGCTTGGATGAATGAAGCCGCCTTTAGACAAGAGGCTATTGTAGCCTTAGTCGGCATTATTTTAGCATTTCTTTTTGATGTTAGTGGTGTAGAGCGTATTTTACTCATCGGTTCTTTGGTGCTTGTTGTCGTTTTAGAGTTAGTGAATAGTGCCATTGAAGCGGTCGTTGATCGTATAGGACTTGAGCGCAATGAGTTATCGGGTCGTGCTAAAGATATGGGATCAGCCGCTGTGTTAGTTGCTATTATATTGGGATTATTTACTTGGGTAACCATTCTTTTGGGGCATTTTTACCCATAAAACCTGTTTAACTGGCTTTTGTTGATAAATAATATGCAGATGCGTGTTTTATATTCATTTCTAGTTCCCAATTGTCATATACCTGTATATACTCACAGTCTGACTGTATAAACAAACAGGGGGCGGAATGAAAGCATTAACTGCAAGGCAGCAGCAGGTTTACGATTTGGTTCGTGATCACATTTCGCAAACGGGTATGCCACCAACACGGGCTGAAATAGCTTCCCAACTTGGATTTCGCTCACCAAATGCGGCAGAAGAGCACTTAAAAGCTCTAGCACGCAAAGGCGTGATAGAAATTATCTCTGGTGCATCTAGAGGTATCCGTTTGCTACTTGAAGAAGAACCTGATGGCTTGCCATTAATCGGGCGAGTCGCCGCAGGTGAACCACTTTTAGCACAAGAGCATATTGAGAGCCATTATCAAGTTGATCCTATGCTTTTCAAACCTAGTGCTGATTTTCTACTACGCGTTAATGGTATGTCGATGAAAGATATCGGTATTATGGATGGTGATTTACTTGCTGTACATAAAACACAAGATGTTCATAATGGGCAAGTTATCGTGGCACGTATTGAAGATGAAGTAACGGTAAAACGCTTCAAGAAAAGCGGTAATAAAATTGAGCTTCATGCCGAAAATCCTGAATTCTCACCTATTATCGTTGATTTACGTGAACAAAATTTCACTGTTGAAGGGTTAGCAGTTGGTGTTATTCGTAACGGCGAATGGTTGTAATTTGTCTCAAAGTAAGTCGATAAAACTTATTTTATAAAGATGCAGATGATGTGTGAAATCACAAATTCATCTGCATCTTTTATATCTGGAATGACTGATAGTAATCTAATCAACGAGGCTTATAATCGCCCGTTTTTTTCAGCTTTAGATTTTCATCAATACTATGATCATGATGGCAACCTTCAGGGTGGGTACATTCTTGTGCTTCATGGCATTGTGAGCATAAGCCGTGTATCTCAATGACACTATGGCGTAGATGAAAGTCGCCTTCTTTTGCTAATTTTCCAATCGCAGTTTCAATTTGTTGGCTGTTTTTTTCAGTCACTGATAAACACCGATCGCAAATTAACATTACCGACGTATGTTCAGCTTCATCAAAATGGTGACAAAGTACATAACTATTAGTGGATTCTATTTTATGGATAAATCCTTGCTCTAATAGAAATTCTAACCCACGGTATACTGTCGGGGGTTTTGCTTGTGGCTCAACTTGTCTTAGTAAATCTAATAAATCATAAGCACTAATTGCACTAGGTTGCTGAATAATCAAGCGCAATACTGCCAGACGTTGTGACGTCAGGCGAACACCTCGTTTCTGGCAGAGTTTTTCTGCCTGAGCGAGCAATTTCTCTTCATTCATGGGATAAGATGCTCTCAGACGTTATCAATAGTTAAATACTACCATAATTTAAAAAAGTTAACCTTTGTACAAAGTGGGATTTTAGGAAAAGAGAGTAAGGTATTAAAGAAGAATTCTTTTAACGATAATACCCGCTCAACTAATTAAATGGTTTATAGTAGATTATTGAATCTAAACGTTTCAGTTATAGATATAATGAAATTCTTCTATTTTTCACTTTCATTTTTAATCTGGTAACGAATAGGGCGATGTAATTTTTTGACTAAACCTTCTTCTTTACTACGTTTTAGCCATTCATTTAACTGTGTTTTATGAAGCTGTGTACTTTCCATAAGTATATCGATAGTAACGGGTTCTTTCGCTAGGCGTTGGAGCTCGCTAATAAATAACTGGTAAAAATCGATGGTATTTATGGATTTTGTATCATTTTCGATACATTGCTTAGTATTTATCTCATTCTTTGATTGATCATCGTCGATGATAACGTTGTGATCTTCAGTTTTGAGAATATCTTTTTTTGACTCAGATTCGTGATGATCAAACAAGTCAGATTGAGTGAGTATAGGGAATAGTTCAGTCTGTTTTTCCTTTATGTAATCCATACCTTGATATTCATATCTTATTAACTGATTGATTTCAAAGGCGGATAAATCATTTTCTAACCACAGACCTCCTTTAGCCACTAAATCGGCATTAGCTGCATTTTGGTCTGTCGTCTGTTTAACCCACAATGGTACCCATGCTTTTTTTAGATTTTCTGTTGCACCATTGAGAGTTCCCCCTTTTTTACCTGAGTGGATCACTAAGGAGCTATCAGCTAAGCAATAGATATACTTATTCCTAGACATGGCATTGCCGACGTTGAACCCAGATTCAGGATAAAAGGGAGATAACAATACGGTATGTCCTTCCATAATGCTGTTTCGCCATTGTTTACTGGTTGCGGCTTTTAGCAAATTATCAGCCATGACACCGATTACTATACCACCTTGTTTAATAGCACCTAGCATTGCGGTTTCATCAACACCGCGAGCACCACCAGAAATAACAGCAATATTTTCTATTGCTGCTTTCATACCTACTTGGTCAGTAAAGTCGAGATCAGATGAATTGGCATTCCGCGAGCCAATAACGGCTAAACCACCCGAATTCAGTAGTGCCTTATTGCCACAACCAAATAATACTGGGGGTGAATCTGTTTTCAGCCTTTGTTTTAAGCGCCATGGGTATTCTGGATCAGAACGAGTCACTACCCAAAGACCGGCACGTTGCCATTTTTCCATGGATAAAGCGAGGCTATGACCACGATTAAGTAATTTAATAATTCTTTCAGCACTAATATTTACGTCATGCCAGTTTTGCAACAACGTTTTTGGATCAGTAACGAGTAGATCTGCTGGTGTGATGGATCTCTCTTTTAACCACAAAGCAAATCGCCCCCATTCCGTATTGGTCAGGGGCTTCACATTTTCGTCACTGTTTTTTGTAAAGTAGCTAGTTAACAGTAAAGTTGCTTGTGCTGTGGATGATAATAAACTGGATACATTCATGAATCTTTTACCGTAGAAGAAGCCAAGGCTACGGGATAGATTACACCACTGCCTTCTAACTGCAAGAGTGCGGCGATAACTGTTAGCGTCCAACCAGAGTCTATAATATCATCGACTAATAAGGCGGGTTGTTGCTTGTAGACTTCGTTTATAGAAAAAACACCATCGAGATTACGACATTGATGGAACCGGTTTTGCTGTTTCTTTTGTGGCTGATTATCTTTAACTTTGCTTACAGCATCTACAAAGTGCAGTTTTAATCGTTGAGCTAATCGACGAGCAAAATCAGACACTAATTCAGGATGTTTAAGTGATGGTACGCAACAAACCCATTGAGGGGCTGGATTAGGATGCCAGCGATTTTCGATCATTTCTGCCATAGCTTCGACTAACTCCTCACTGAATCTTCCTGAACGTTTGTTTTCTGCAACCGTACGCCCCCAGCCCGCATCTCCCCAACGAGATAATACTCGACCTTCTTGTGCACGAAGTTGTTGAGGGAGATTACCTTTAAAACCGTATTCTAGAAATGCATCAGCAGCGACTTGTTTTTTGGGTGTGATCACCATTTCTGCGTGTTTCAGAAATGTGCCAGCACGATGCGCTAAATTAGGATCAATAGCGATATCAATTATATCTTTATTAAGACAAGATGAACATTTACCACAGGAGGTGGGATCAAGATCGTCTAGCGCACGACGTAAAAATGTCATTTTACAATTATTATCAGTTATATATGCCTGAACTTCTTTCCATTCTTGTACTCGCTGCCCTGTTAAATGAGTAATTCTGTCATGATCTATTTGGTAACGCACTGGAGTTCTGAACCATTGGGCACCATTTTTGATGACGGGAGCTGGGTTCTCCACACTGAGTAATTTTAATACCTTTTCAATTTGACCTTGGCGTAGATTAGAGTGCTCTTCAATTCGACGAATGGATAAGCCATCGTGTTGTTCTAAAATCGATAATATTTCATTAACCTGATTTTCTGATGGGAAAGCGGAATAACGAAAAAACTCGTGAATTTCTTGGTCTTCTATACCTGACATCAAAATACCTAAAGCATACTTAATTCCACGTCCAGCACGTCCGACTTGCTGATAATAGGCGACAATGGAATTAGGTGCTTGATAGTGAATAACAAAACTCAAATCAGGCTTATCATATCCCATACCTAATGCAGTGGTTGCGACTAATACTTTTAATTGGTTATTGAATAATAAATCCTCTAAATGCTGACGATAAGCGTTACTATCTTCAAAATCGTCAGATTTAATATTACTGTGGTATGCCTTGGCATTTATGCCATTTTCATACAACCATTTCGCAACTTGATCGGCATCTCTTGTGGTTAATGTGTAAATAATACCTGTGCCCGATAAATGAGGGATTACTTGTACTAACCACGCTAAACGAGATGCTTGATCAGGGAGTTTAATCGTTTGTAATGCGAGACTTTCACGGATAAGTGAACCTCGATAAATTTGAATATCACCCAATTGATTTTTAATATCGTCAACGACACGATCATTGGCAGTCGCTGTTGTGCCTAATATAGGTGTATTGGGAGGTATTTGGCGAAGAATATGGACTATACGACGATAATCGGGTCTGAAATCATGTCCCCAATCAGAAATGCAATGAGCCTCATCAATGACCATTAAGGCGATGTGATCTGCAATCGGTCGCAAAACAGTTTCAATAAAGCTGTCATTAGCTAAACGTTCAGGTGAAATCAGTAAACAGTCTATTTCATTATTCAAAATTCGTTGAGTTACCGACTGCCATTCTTCTTTATTAGTGGAATTCATCGTTTCAGCGACAATGCCTAAGCGTTTTGCGGATTCAATTTGGTTGCGCATCAATGCTAAAAGAGGAGAAATGATAATAGTCGGTCCCATTCCTTGGTCTCGAAATAGTTTAGTACTGATAAAGTAAACTGAGCTTTTGCCCCAACCTGTACGTTGTACAACTAAAAGTTTTTGTCGATGATTGACTAATGTATCGATTGCTTCCCATTGTCCATCACGAAACTCTGCATTAGGATCGGCTAGCGCTGTTTGTAATAATTGTTGAGCTTGCGTTTTATTCATTATTACTATCACTCCTTGATATTAGCCGCTTATCGGTTTAGGAAATATAGAGCTTAAATAAGAGTGTCATAGCCCAGTAGTATCTTTTTTGATAGTCGGCATGAGATTATTTATGAGGTAATTTTTCTATTAATATCGAAAGGATATTGAGTTCAATATATAGGGTTTGAAAGAGAGATCAAGTAAGGAATATATTTAGATAGACTAAAAAACAAATAGATATCTTATAGTAGAAATAGTTAGTGAGGTTTATTTTAACTATATGATTATATTTGATTATTTTTAAATTAATCTAATACATCTATTAAATATAAATATTTTACTATTTATTATTTTAGATGTTTTTTAATTACGCTTAAATTACATTATTATTTTAAAATTGCTAAAATAAATAATCT